>JBAVBF010000640.1:0-6518 GCA_049586115.1 Thermoanaerobaculia bacterium
GTTGCACGCAACAAGAGCCATTCCCGGCGCGCCGCAATTCGCGGCATTGGAGAGCGCATGACCGCAACGCCATTCGAGAGAGTTCAAGCCGTATTGGCGAAAAAATACTCGCTCGCACCCGATGCCATCACTCCTGAGACGACGCTCGAAAGCCTCGGCCTCGACTCGCTCGACCTCATCGAGCTGTTGTTCGACGTCGAAGACGAATTCGGGATTCGCATTCCGCAGGACGGCGGCGCGGCGCTGAAGACGGCCACGATCCAGGACATCATCGACAGCGTGCAAACGCTTGTGCCCGAAACGCCGCAGGACGTAATCGTGCACTGACTTCCATGTCCACCCTGGCCACGGCCCTCTGGCTGATCAACATCATCATCGATACCGCCGGACATCTCTCGTTCAAAGCCGCCGCGGCCGCGAAAGCAGCGGATCACCGGGGATCGTGGCTGACGATGCTGCGCTCCGTCTACTTGTGGATCGGCATTGTCTGTTTCGGCCTGGAGTTCGCGGTGTGGTTCGCGCTTCTGTCGCTCATTCCGCTCTCGCAAGCGGTGCTGGTCGGTTCGATCAATATCGTCGTGCTGATGATCGCGGGACGGCTGCTGTTCCGCGAACGGCTGGACCGCCTGCGCGTCGGCGGCATGATCCTCATTGCGGCCGGCGTCGCGCTCGCAGGCGGTGGCTTGTGAACCGCAGGCGAATCGCGCTCGGCTTCTGCGCGCTGGTGCTGATCGATACGTCGACGCAGATTTCGTTCAAGTTCGCGTCACGGCAGACGGGCGAATTCATGATGACCACGAACTGGTTCGCCGCCGCGCTCGTCAGCCCCTTCATCTACGCCGCCATTGCCGGCTACTTCGGCGCATTCCTGGCCTGGATGACGTTGCTCGAACACGCTCCGGTCGGGCCGGCGTTCGCGGCGTCGCACCTCGAAGTGGTCACGGTGCTCATGCTTTCGGTGCCGCTGTTCGGCGAGCATCTTTCGGCCGGCAAAGTGGCCGGCGCCGTCTGCATCGTGACCGGAATCATCATGCTCAGCCTGAGCGAATCGAGAGCGCCTCTGTCCGATCATGCGTAACCCGTGGCGGGAAGTTCCGCCGACCGCCGGCCTTCCGTTGCATTGGCGCGACTTCGATCCGCGTCACAAGGCTCCTTCACTCGAAGAATCATTGGCGGCGTTTCTCGAAGTGTCGTCCGTGCAACTCGAATGCTCCGGTACGGCGGCGCTGATCATCGCCCTGACGACGCTCAAGCAGACCACCAGCCGGCGCTCCGTGATCATTCCGGCGTATACCTGTCCTCTCGTCGCGCTGGCCGTTCTGCATTGCGGACTGCAGCCAGTCCTATGCGACCTGGGGCCCGGCACTTTCAATATTTCGGGCGAGAGCCTGGAACGTCTCTGCAGCACCGATGTCCTCGCCATCATCGCCACGCACCTCGGCGGACGCGTATGCGACCTCAATCGCGCGACGAGCATCGCGCAACGTCACGGCGCGCTGGTCATCGAGGATGCCGCACAATCGCTTGGCGCGTCGTGGCGAAGCCGCAAGGCCGGCACGCTCGGCGACATCGGCTTTTTCAGCCTCGCCGCCGGCAAGGGACTGACGACCTATGAGGGCGGCGTCCTTGTGACGCGCGACTCCGCCGTGCGCAAGGCACTGGAAGAGACGAGCGTCCGGATTGCGCGCGGCCAATTGCCGCGGGAATGGCGCCGCTCACTGCAACTGATCGGCTACGGATTGTTCTATCGCCCGTCGATGCTGCGTTTCGCGTATGGAGCACCGCTGCGGCGGGCGCTGCGAAAAGGGCGGATGATCGAAGCGATTGGCGATGATTTCTCATCCGCCATTCCGATCCACCGCCTCGGCACGTTCCGGCGCAACATCGGCGCGCGAGCGAGCGCACGGTTGCCCGCATTCCTCGACGCGCTCGCGATGCAGGCGGCGATTCGCCGACGGCTGCTGCAATCGATTCCCGGCCTGACGGTGATCGGCGACGCGGACCATTCACGCGGCACATGGCCGTTCTTCATCGTCATCATGCCGACAACCGAGGCGCGGGACCTCGCACTCAATCAACTGTGGACCGCGGGAGTCGGCGTGACCCGTCTTTTTCTTCATGCGCTGCCCGACTATCCCTACCTGCGGGCGCAACTCGGCGTCAACGATGTCCCCAACGCGCGCGACTTTGCCTCGCGCACGCTGACCATTTCGAACAGTCCGTGGCTGTTAGAAGCGGATTTTCATCGGATCTGCGCCGTACTCGCCGGGGTGGTCAATGCGAGCCTCGACAACAGCCGTTGATTGACGGCCTGGTGCTGTTGTTGCCAGCTACGCAACAGATCCGCGGGTATCTCCGGTTGCCGGTCCAGGCGGGTCAGTATGCGCTTCCAGAAGCTCGCAAATGGATACGACGACACTTCGCCGGTGACATCGCTGGCGATGACTCGATTCCTGATCATGTCGATGCCGTGTTCGAGATCCTCCAGCGTCATGACGCCCTGATCCCAATTCGTCCGGACTTCACTGCGCGCCAGGACATCTTTGTCGATCGACAGATAGACCGGCTCCTTCCACGTCCGCGATTCGCCGGCGAAACGGTCAAGCAGATTGCCCGCCGATTCAAACGACTGGCTGTGACGGATTCCAAGACGGCGCAGTGCGCGCAGATCCGGTCCAATGCACCAGTAGCGCACACGGCCTGAATGCAGCGGCCGGAGATGGTTCTCCCATACGTGCAGCCCTTCGACATCGTTCGATGTGATCCCGAGAACGTGGACGCACGTCACAAATGGCAGACGGCTGACGTGCATCACCCACGATCCGCAATGGATGCCGAAGGGATAGCGCATGTTGTCGGGGTGATTGTCGAAGACGATGATCTGCATGGGCTTTCCCAGATCACGCAGGCGTTCGATCAGCAAATAGCTGACGTGGTGATAGTCGCCGCTCCCGAGAAAAACGACGGGCGGCGGCGCAGGGATCTCTTCGTTCAATGCGCGCAAGTCCGCAAGCGTGCAGCCGAATCGTATCGACTCCTGGTGATGCTGAAGCGAAATCGAATCGGTCTCCGCAAGCCCTTGCACCGAGCCGTCAAAATCGAGAATGAGGGCTCGTGTCATCGCTGGCTCGCGGAATCGCTTTCGAACAGACGCTTCGAGCGTTTCAGGATCGCCCGCAGAAATGGATTTCGCACATAGACGAGGTGCCGCGTGACCGTGAATTCCGCGCCAAGCTCGCGCTTCACCTCGGGATCGGTCCAACCGGCAACGTAGTAGCGCAGACCATGCGCCAGCGCGTACTCCAGATTGTGAAACCAGCTCACGGTATAGAGATTGTGAATCTGCGCCTGCGGGTATGCAAAGCCGATGTATTTGTCGATGAGCATGGTCCCGGTGCGAAAACAGAGATTGAAGCCGATCAACTCGTCGCCGGCGTAGTGAAGAAAGACGATGCCGCCGCTGCCGGCGTCGAGAAACAGCGCGCGGAAGAAGTTCTCCGTCAGAAGATCAAAATGGATTTCGCTCTGGCGGTAGACGTTCAGGTAGAGATCGTAAAGCCGCGTCATCATCGGTTCGGTAAACTGCGGGCTGCCGGCGGGAACCTCGTCGAATCGCAATCCGGACGCGGCGCGAAGCTTCCTGCGCATGTTTTTGCGCCGCGCGTGAGAACGCCGCGCGAGAAACTCCTCCACCGAGGCGAAATCGATCGGGACATAGGCCAGAGCCTGCCCCTCCACCGTCACGAAACCGCGCGCGCGGCAGGCTTCGGCAACTCGCTGCGACCACGCATACGCTTCGTCACCGACCAGCACGGAACCGCCCGGCAAATCCTTGACGATTACGAACGGATAGCCGGTGCCGGCGCTGTTGATGATGCATTGCGCCACGTTATCTGGCGAGGCATTCGCCGGAAAAAGCGCGTACTCGGAGACGGTCGTTCCGATGAAGCACGTCCGGGCGTGAAGCAGCCGGCGCCAGGTCTTTGCAAAGGGCAGCGCGTCGATGACTCGGCGCACCGAGGGATCGACAGTCGTCAGTAAATCGAACGACGCCGAAAATGCCGGGATGCCGGAGCAGAGCTCGAGAGCGCGAAATCCTTCCGGAGGATACGCGGCAAATGTGCGAACCAGAGCGATCGGCTCAATGAGGTTGTGATCCATCAGAATGCCTGCGTTGTGGAGATCGACCACACGACGCCGCGCCGGCTGTGGGGACCGTCGTTGAACGCGTAGGCCCAATCGACGCGGATCAACGCCGCGTTCAGCCGGGCGATGCCGAAGCGCAATCCGACGCCGGCGTCGCTCTTCATCCCGCGAAACCGTCCGGCCTGTCCGCTATCGACGAAGACGGCGGCGCCGGGTCCGATGAGCTGGAACAACTCGTGGCCGAGAAAGACGCGGTGCTCGGCGTTGAGCATGATGCGGCGGCTCCCCTCGAAGGCGAAATCCGGATACGCGCGCAGACCGCTTTGCCCGTCCGCAAGAAATTGCACGTCGCGGTCGAGTTGCCACCCCGCATCGGCGCGTGCGCGGGTGACGAACGCTTGCGGAAACCGTGTGTCGATGCGAACGACGGAGCGGCCGTCGAACGAGACCATCGCGTTGCGGTCATGCGGCGCGCGCGTCGACGCGCTGATCTGACCGCTCACGAACGCGCGCTCGCTGAACGCGTGCCCGGCGCCCGCGGCAGCGCGAAGGCGCACCGTCAAGGGACGGCCTCGCAGCGGCGGTGAGATCGCCGCGCGCAGCGTCGTGAAGCGGCCGAGGTTGAAATCCTGGTCGCGAAGATCGCGGTCGATGTAGCTGAGCTTCACAAAATGCACACCGGCCCATTCGTAGCCGCATTCGAGAAAGCGGAAGTGGCGCGACGCCGGGATCACGTCCCGCGCGCGGTCCGGCAGCGGCGCGAAGTCGTCATCGCTCAGATCGATCCCGCCGATGAGGCTCGAAGTGCTGCCCGGATCGGCGTGCCACACCAGCGAGCGGAAGAGAGAAAGCTGGCGATGCTCGTGACGGAAGCGCGCCGCAACCGAGCCATCCGCGAAGATCCGTTCGTTGCGCAGCAGATGATCAGCCAGCACGCCGGCACTCCACGGCGCCGTGTACGAATCCATCGGGCGGTCGACTGCGATGCGCTCTTCGTCGCCGTCCGAGTTCTTCGAGTAGAGCGTATCGAGCCGCCAGTGCGGACCGAAGATGGCGGGGTGGAACAGCTCGACCGCGGCAACATCCCGTTCCACTCCATGCTCGGTGAGCAGATTGATCGCGGCGCCGGAGCCGAAGAGATCGAGCTGCGTCACGTTGGCCGAGTAGGTGGCGATACCTCCCTCGTTGGAGAAGTCGGCATTGGGGACGGTGGTAAGCGCATCGTGCGTCACGACGGAAACATCGACGACGCCGTCGTGCGGCGCGGACGCGGTGACGGAAACGCTTTCCAGAAAATCGAAGAGCCGCAGGTCGCGCTCTGTCTCGGCCAGCAGGGCCGGGTCAAATGGGACTCCTTCGCTAAAAAGCAGGAACTGCCGCAGCAGCGACGCGCGCGTCTGGACATGCAGCAAGTTGAGGAGGCTGTACAAGCGACCCTGCCGCGCTTCGACGTCGCTGTAGACGGGAACGGCCTCGATGGTGATGCGTCCGACGCGAAGCGGCGGCTCCGCGGCAATGCTGACCGACATCGAAATCAGGAGCAGCATCGGAATCGATCGCAGCACTGGCCGCTCGTAGCACAACCAACATGACGCGTGCGTGAAGGCGAATCTTGCGCCCTGCGCTGTCGAATCCACTAACCTAACGCGATGCGAATCCTGGTGGTCGAAGACGACCCTGACATGTCGCGCTTCATCGCGCGCGGACTCGGGGAGCAGTCGTACGCGGTCGACGTCGCCGCGACGGGCGAGGCGGCGCTGGAAGCAGCGACGGCCGCACCGTATGACGCCATCATCCTCGACGCGATGATCCCGCCGCCGGACGGTTTCGAAGTCTGCCGGCAATTGCGGGCGCAGTCGATCGACTCGACGATTCTCATGCTCACCGCGCGCGACTCGCTGGCCGACCGCGTGGAGGGCCTGGACTCCGGTGCGGACGACTACCTCGTGAAACCGTTCGAGTTCGCCGAGCTGCTGGCGCGGTTGCGCGCAATGCTCCGCCGGCGTGGCACGAGGCAGTATCCGGTCGTCGAAGTCGGCGACCTCCGGCTCGATACGCGCTCCCACCGCGTGACGCGCGGCGGCGATGAGCTGCAGTTGACGACCAAGGAGTATGCGCTGCTCGAATATCTCTCCATCAACTCGCGGCGCGTGATGGGTCGCGAGGAGATCGCCGAGCATGTATGGAACGAGCAGTTCGATCCGTTCTCGAACCTCATCGAGGTCTACATCGGCCGTCTGCGCCGGATCGTCGATCGCGATCGCGACGTGAAGCTCATCCACACCATCCGCGGGTCGGGCTACATCCTCGAGCCTCGGGATCCCGCGCATTCATCGGTGGTTTAGCGGACAGTGGTCAGGCTCATGCAGTGC
>JBAVBF010000641.1:0-2910 GCA_049586115.1 Thermoanaerobaculia bacterium
CCGTGCACGCGCCACGTTGACTCGCCCCACGCAATCTTCTCCTCGGTATCCGGCATGCCGAGGCAGATTTTGCGGACGAGCGCGAGGACCTTGTCAGGATTGCCGAGAGGTTTCGCAGCCGCCGGACGTAGATCGATCTTCGCTGAATCTCCGATCTCCAGTTTGGCTTTTTGAAGAACTGCGTCGTCGATCTCGACCCAGAACTTTTTCATGCGCGGCACGATGGCGCTGTCGAATCCGACGCCATTGACCGTGCCGATCACGCGATGGCCGTTGCGGCCGGCGCGGATTCGCGTCGGTTCGATCGACCAGCGCTCGGACGGATCGAACGGAACTTCGAATGCGGCGCCTTTGTGGCCGTCGAGCAGCGTGGCGGTGAATCGCGCGTTTGCCATTTCGTCATTTTACCGGGCGCCGCTTTCGCGCTACAGTCCTGCGGTCGTCCATCCCACCTTGCAGGAGCTTCCGATGCGCATGCGTGCTTTGCTGTTGTTCGTCATCGTTGTGTCCGCGTTTCCGCTGCTTGCGGTCGATATCCACGACACGCGGCTTCTCTCCGAACCTGCCGTGAGCGGCGACAGGATCGCGTTCGGATACGCGAACGATCTCTGGGTCGCGAACCTCGACGGCAGCGGCGTGCGGCGGCTGACGTCGCATCCCGGCATCGAGGCGGGGCCGCACTTCTCGCCGGATGGGAAGTGGATCGCATTCACCGGCCGCTACGAAGGCAACACAGACGTCTATGTCGTGCCGTCCGAGGGCGGCGTGCCGAAGCGGCTGACATGGCATCCGAGGGCGGATATCGCGCTCGGGTTTACGCCGGACGGCGCGAACGTCCTGTTCACCTCGCCGCGCGAGGTTTACACGGGACGTTACGTCCAGCTCTTCACGGTACCGGTCGGCGGCGGGATGGCCACGAAGCTGCCCATTCCGCATGCGGCGAAAGCGGTCTACTCGGCGGATGGAAAGAAGATCGTCTACGTCCCGCTCAACGACGCGTTCAATGAATGGAAGCACTATCGCGGCGGGCAGTTCTCGAACCTCGTCATCTTCGACACGACCACCTACGCGACCGAGCATGTTCCGCAGCCGGCCGGACGCGCCAACGACACCGATCCGATGTGGCTCGACGGCAAGATCTACTTCCGATCGGACCGCGACGGTGAGTTCAACATCTACAGCTACGACCCGGCGTCGAAGAAGGTCGCGAAGATCACCAACCATGCTGATTTTCCGATCGTGAACGCGACCGCGGGCGGCGGAAAGATCATCTACGAACAGGCTGGCTACCTTCATCTGCTCGATCCGAAAAGCGGAACGAGCAATCGCCTGAAAGTCGGCGTGGCGGCCGATCTCGTCGAGACCCTGCCGCGCTTCGTGAAGGGGAAGAAGTACATTCGCAGCACCGCCATCTCGCCTTCCGGCGCGCGCGCCGCGTTCGAATTCCGCGGCGACATCTTCACCGTCCCGCGCGAGAAAGGCGACGACCGCAACCTCACCGCGACGCCCGGCTCGAACGATCGCTCGCCGGCCTGGTCGCCGGACGGTAAATCGATCGCATGGTTCTCCGACCGCAGCGGCGAATACCGTCTCTACGTCGGCGATCAGGACGGCAAAGGAACGCCGCGCGAGATCAAGATCGACGGCGCCGGTTTCTACGACGATCCGAAATGGTCGCCCGATTCGAAGAAGATCAGCTTCGCCGACAACTCCCGCTCGATCTACGTGACCGACGTCGCGTCAGGAACCACGGACAAGGTTTCGAGCGACGTTCTCTACGGTCCGGTGCGCGTGCTCAATCACAACTGGTCGCCCGACTCGCAGTGGCTGGCCTACACGCGCAACACGCCGACGTACATGAACCGCATATACCTCTACAACGTCAGCGAAAAGAAGTCGACGCCGCTGACCGATCCCTACACCGACGCCAGCCAGCCGGTCTTCGATGCGAACGGCAAGTACCTCTACTTCCTGGCGTCGACCGACGCCGGTCCGGTCGAGGATTGGTTCGCGCAGTCGAACGCCGACCTTCGCTCCACGCAATCGATCTACCTCGCGGTCCTCGCCAAAGGCGTCGTCTCTCCGATCGCGAAAGAGAGCGATGAGGAAGCGGCAAAGTCCGCCGACGAATCGGCGATGAAGCCGGAGACGAAGTCGAGCGACAAACCGGCCGACGAAAAGGCCAGCGCCGATAAGAAGACCGCGGCCTCGAAGAAGGTGACCGTCGTCGTCGATTTTGACGGACTCACCCAACGCATCGTCGCGCTACCGCCGAAACCCGCCGGCTACGACTCACTGGCGGCCGGGAAGACCGGCCAGCTTTTCTATCTCAAATCCGCCGGCTTCAATCGCTTCGGTCCCGACGAGAACAACCTGCAGCGCTTCGATCTCGAAAAGCGGAAGGAAGAGACGCTTGTCGAAAAGGTCGACGGCTTCGACCTCTCCGCTGACGGCAAGCGGATGCTGATCGCGAAGGACGGATACTCGCTGGTCGACGCCGCCGACAAACTCGACCTCTCCAAATTCAAGCTCGCCACCGACAGGCTGCAGGTCAAAATCGATCCGCGCGCGGAGTGGCGGCAGATTTTCGACGAAGCGTGGCGCATCAATCGCGACTACTTCTACGACCCGAACATGCACGGCGCCGACTGGAACGCCATGCGCACCAAGTACTCCGCGTTCCTGCCTGACCTCGCCGTTCGCCAGGACCTAAACCGCGTGATGATGTGGATGTCCTCCGAGCTTTCCGTCGGCCACCATCGCCTCGGCGGCGGCGACTCCCTCGCGGACGTCGAAGCCGTTCCGGGCGGACTCCTCGGCGCCGATTACAAAGTCGCGAACGGCCGCTATCGCTTCGCGAAAGTCTTCGGTGGACTCAATTGGAATCCGGAACTGCGCTCGCCGCTGACC
>JBAVBF010000642.1:0-2481 GCA_049586115.1 Thermoanaerobaculia bacterium
CATTGCCATGAGATACGCGGGTGTCGTTTGTCGGGCGTCGGGTGTCGGAGCAATGCTCCTGGCGCTGTGCGGTTCCTGCGCGAAATCTACGACTTCCGACTCCCGACCCCCGACTCCCGCGAAAGTCCTCCGCGTCTGCGCCGATCCGAACAATCTCCCCTACTCCAACGAAAAGCAGCAGGGATTCGAGAATGAGATCGCATCGCTCGTCGCGCGCGACCTGAACGCGCGCGTCGCCTACACCTGGTGGCCGCAGCGGCGCGGATTCGTTCGCCAGACGCTACGTCACGGCGACTGCGATGTGATCATCGGCATCCCCAGCAATTTCGATCAGGCGCTGCCGACGCAGTCGTACTACCGCTCGACCTACGTTTTCGTTTCGCGCTCCGACCGCCGCCTCGGCATCACCTCATTCGACGACCCGCGATTGAAGACGCTGCGCATCGGCGTGCAGATGATCGGCAACGATCACGTCAACTCCCCTCCCGCGCACGCGCTGGCGAAGCGCGGCATCATCGACAACGTCGCCGGCTACACCGTCTACGGCGATTACCGCAGCCAGGAGCCGGGACGCGACATCGTCGATGCCGTAGCGAACGGGAAGGTGGACGTTGCGATCGTCTGGGGACCGCAGGCGGGCTACTTCGCGCGACAGGAAAACGTCGCGCTCGACATCATCCCGGTCTCGCCGCAGATCGATCTCCCCTTCCTCCCCTTCGTCTTCGACATTTCGATGGGCGTGCGCCGCGGCGACAACGCGTTGCGCGATCAACTCGATCAGGAGATCGAAAAACGCCGCCCCGACATCGAACGGATCCTCGATCACTACGGAGTGCCGAGAGTATGAAGCGATCGTTCGCGTTGCTCGCTATCCTCACCCTTGTCGCCTGCCATCGCGAAGAGCGTCCGCTCGCACCGACCGCGACGGATTCGCAACGTCCCAATCCGCTGCGCATGGGCGACCTCCAGCCGGGACCGAAGCAACTCGCCGCCACCGGCATCAACAATCCGTACGAAGGAAACGCCTACGCGATCAGCGAGGGGCAGCGGCTCTTCACGCAGTACAACTGCTCCGGATGCCACTTCCACGGCGGCGGCGGAATCGGTCCGCCGTTGATG
Source organism: Thermoanaerobaculia bacterium (assembly GCA_049586115.1). Taxonomy (GTDB): domain Bacteria; phylum Acidobacteriota; class Thermoanaerobaculia; order Gp7-AA8; family Gp7-AA8; genus JADGNZ01. Next base: position 1,120 of record JBAVBF010000642.1, read on the forward strand.
GACGCCGAATGGATCTACGGCAGTTCGCCCGCGAACATCTTCAGCACGATTTCCGAAGGGCGGCCGAATGGGATGCCGTCATATGGCGGGCACATTCCGGTGTACCAGATCTGGGAGCTCACGACCTACGTCCGCGCCCTCGGCGGCTTCGAGCCGCAAGGAACGACGTCGCCGCGATCGGAAGAGATGATGGCGAAACGCGCCGAGGAGGCGAAGTGAGGCGCTCGCATGCTGGGCCGCTGGAGACGGCGTTGTACTTCTCAGCTGTCCCGAGCCTCACCAGCACAGACAAGAGTGTCTGTGCCACATCGGCCGTGCCATACCCGCGACTGCTGCTACAGGCGAAACGCAATGTGGCACAGACACTCTTGTCTGTGCTTTCGCAAGATGCGGCGCTGGATGCTAATAACGCGAGTCATAGATCCTTCGCGCCTACGCAGCTCCGGCGGCTCAGGATGACACCCGCCACCCTCGCGCCCGTTCAATCCGCGCTTCACTCCGCCGGACCGCAGGCCGCGAGCATCGAACATCTGTGGTGGGTCTTCTTCTGGATCTGCGTCGCCGTCTACGTGATCACGATGGCGTTTTTCTTCATCGCGGCGATACGAGGTCGCCGCCGCGCGGACGCAATCGACAACCCCGCGCACGATCGCCGGCTCGGATTCTTCGTCAGCACCTGCGCCGCGGTCACCATCGCCACGCTTTTCGGACTTTTGTTCAGCAGCGTCGCCACCGGCAACGCCATCGGCACGTTCGCGAAGAATGACCCGAGGCAACTCGAGATCGAAGTCACGGGACATCAGTGGTGGTGGGAAGTGAAGTATCCCGATGCGCTCGCGCCGGCGAACCAGATCACCGACGCGAATGAGATTCACATCCCCGTTCACACGGCGGTGCTGCTGCGGCTCGACACGCGCGACGTCATCCACTCGCTCTGGATTCCGAACCTGCACGGCAAGCGCGATCTCATCCCCGGACGCGTCAACAAACTCTGGATTCAGGCGGACACGCCCGGCGTCTACCGCGGCCAGTGCGCCGAATTCTGCGGCTACCAGCACGCGCACATGGCGCTGACGGTCGTCGCCGAATCGCCGGAGGATTTCGCGCGATGGAAGTCGCACATGGGTGAAGGCGCGCCGACGCCGATGACGCCGGCGCAACTTCGCGGGCAGCAGGTCTTCCTCAACGCCCCCTGCGCGAAGTGCCACAACATCCTCGGCCTCGAGGCCTACGGCACACTCGGACCCGACCTCACCCACTTCCGCAGCCGCCCCACGCTCGCCGCCGGACAACTGCTCAACACGCGCGGCAATCTGGCGGGATGGATCCTGAACGCGCCCGCGATCAAGCCGGGAACGATGA
>JBAVBF010000643.1:0-2078 GCA_049586115.1 Thermoanaerobaculia bacterium
CTGTCATCCTGAGCCGCCGAAGGACGGTCGAAGGACCCCCCGCTGCTGACCCGTGCGGGCGGTGGTAATTTGTCAAGTTCCCGCGGATTGAGAGCGGTTACCAGGCAGGGGGTCCTTCGACCGTCCTGCGCGGCTTCGCCGCTCCGGCGGCTCAGGATGACAGGGATGGCGCCCGCCTATAATCGCGCGCTGTGAATCTCCTGATCGTTGACGACGAGGCGTCGCTGCGCGATTTCCTCTCCATCGTCTTTGAAGACGAAGGTTGGCGCGTCGAGACGGCCGGCTCCGTGGCCGAGGCGCGCGCCGCGGTGGCGAAGAATGAGCCGGATCTCATCCTGTGCGATCTCATGCTTCCCGACGGTTCCGGCATCGACCTCCTGCGCGAAGTGAAAACGGCCACGCCGTCGATCGCGGTGGTGATGATTACCGCGCACACCTCGACGAAGTCCGCGGTCGAGGCGCTGAAAGCCGGCGCGTTCGACTACATCGCCAAGCCCTTCGACATCGACGAGCTCAAGATCATCGTCCGCAACGCGGTCGAGCGGAAAGAGCTCGAAGACGAGAATCTTCATCTGCGCACGGCGCTCGAGGAGCGTTTCACTTTCTCGAACATCATCGGGCGCAGCACGCGCATGCAGGAGATCTTCTCGGTCGTCCAGCGCATTGCGAAAACCAGCTCGACCGTCCTCATTTCCGGCGACTCCGGCACGGGCAAGGAGCTGATCGCGCGCGCCATTCACTACAACTCCGGCCGCCGCGGCAAGTTTGTTTCGATCAACTGCGGCGCGCTGCCGGAGACGCTGCTGGAGTCAGAGCTTTTCGGCCACGAGCGCGGCGCGTTCACCGGTGCGATCCGCGAGAAACGCGGGCTTTTTCACGAAGCCGACCGCGGCACGATCTTCCTCGACGAGATCGGCGAGACCTCCACGGCCATGCAGATCAAACTGCTGCGCGTGCTGCAGGATCACGTCGTCCGCCGCGTCGGATCGAACGTCGAGAATCAGGTGGAGGTGCGCGTCATCGCCGCCACCAATCGCGATCTGGCCGAGTCGATCAAGGCGGGTACGTTTCGCGAGGATCTCTTCTACCGCATCAATGTCATCCCCATCACCCTGCCGCCGTTGCGGCAGCGCCGCGAAGACATCGCGCTGCTGGTCGAACACTTCATCACCAAGTATTCGAAGTCGATGGGCGTACCGCAGAAGCGGATTTCGTCCGACGCCATGCGCTCCATCGAGAAGTACCACTGGCCCGGCAACGTCCGCGAGCTGGAAAACGTCGTCGAGCGGATGATCGCGCTCGAGCCGTCCGACGTCCTCACCACGAAGTCGCTCCCCGAGCACGTCCTCCTCGGCGGCTCGATTCCGGATATGGCCTTCGATCTGCCGGCCGAGGGGATTTCGCTGCAGGATCACCTGGAAGGAATCGGGAAAATCTTCATGCTGAAGGCGCTGGAGCGCACCGGCGGCGTGCAGACCCAAGCCGCCGAGCTACTACGGATGTCGTTCCGCTCCTTCCGCTACTACGCGAAAAAATACGACCTCATCTCCCGCGAGTCGCGGCAGGAAGAGGCGGCGGAGGTTGAAAATGAAAGCTAGTCTCGTGCTGATGCTGGCGCTCGCGTGCACGCAGCGAAGCGCCGCACCCGCGCCCGCGACGACGGTAACGACCACCGCGGATGCCGCTGCACCGCGCATCGTCTATCCCGACCACTCCGCAGTCATCGTCGAAGTAGCCTCGGACGACGCCACGCGCGAGCAGGGCCTGATGTACCGCGATCACATGGCCGACGACCGCGGGATGATTTTTCTTTTTCCCCAAGCCGACGAGTATCCGTTCTGGATGAAGAACACGCTCATCCCGCTGGACATGATCTGGATGGACGCCGATCACCGCATCGTCCACATCGCGCACGATGTCCCGCCCTGCAAGGCCGACCCGTGTCAGAACTACCCGCCGAACGCGAAAGCCTCCTCGGTGCTCGAGCTCGCGACCGGCGTGGCGGCCAAGCACCATTTGAAGGATGGCGACGTGCTGCGGTTCGAGGGGATGGAGTCGATCGTCGTCCGGTAACTCCC
>JBAVBF010000644.1:0-1615 GCA_049586115.1 Thermoanaerobaculia bacterium
GTGATCGAGTACGTGCGCCGCAAGTACGGCGCGGACAAAGTCGCGCAGATCATCACGTTCGGAACGATGGCGGCGAAGTCGGTGGTGCGCGACGTCGGCCGCGTGCTCGGATTGCCGTACAGCCTCGTCGACAAAGTGGCGAAGACGATTCCGACCGGGCCGGACGTGACGCTGCCGATGGCGGCGAAGGAGTCGCCGGCGTTGATCGAGGCGATGAAAAACGACCACGAGGTCGAGCGCATCATCGAAATCGGCTCGCGGCTCGAGGGTCTTTCGCGTCACGCCGGCATGCACGCGGCGGGCGTCGTCATCACGCCGGAGCCGGTCACGGATTACGTGCCGCTGTACCGGACGAACCGCGATGAAATCGTGACGCAGTACGACTGGCGCATCGTCGAGAAGATGGGTCTTCTCAAGATGGACTTCCTCGGCCTGCGCACGCTGACGGTGATCGACGACGCCATCAAGTCGGCCAAGGCCGTCGAGGGCATCACGATCGACATTGCCAACCTCCCGCTCGACGATCCCGAGGTTTTCCGGCTCTTCCAGGAAGGGCGGACGAAGGGCGTGTTCCAGTTTGAATCGGGCGGCATGGTCGACGTGCTGCGCAAGTCGCGGCCGACGCAGTTCGAGGACCTTGCCGCGCTCAACGCGCTCTACCGGCCGGGCGCGCTCGACGCGGGCATGGTCGATGTCTACGTCAAGGTCAAGACCGGCGCGCAGAAGCCGCGTTATCTCGTGCCGCTGATGAAGGAGCTGCTCGAGGAGACGTACGGCGTCATCGTTTACCAGGAGCAGATTCTTCAGATCGCACAGCGCGTGGCCGGCTACTCGCTCGGTCATGCCGATCTGCTGCGCAAGGCGATGGGCAAGAAGGACGCCGCGGTCATGGCCGCTGAGCGAAGCAAGTTCGTCGACGGCGCGATCGCGAACGGCTACGACAAGAAGAAAGCGAACGAGATTTTCGACTACATCGAGCCGTTCGCGCGCTACGGGTTCAACAAGTCGCACTCGGTGGCCTACGCGCTCGTCGCGTACCAGACCGCGTGGCTGAAGGTTCACTACCCGAGGCACTTCATGGCCGCGCTGATGACGTCGGAAATGGACCGCACCGACTTCGTGGTGAAGTTCATCAACGAGGCGTCGCAGATGGGCATCCGCATCCTGCCGCCGGACATCAACGAATCGAACTACGCCTTTACGGTCGTCGGCCCCAACATCCGCTTCGGCCTTGGCGCGGTGAAAGGTGTCGGCGAGAGCGCGATCGAATCGATCCTCGAAGCGCGTCAAAAGAAGGGGCGATACACCTCGCTGCTCGACTTCTGCGAAGCCGTCGATCTGCGCGCCTGCAACAAGAAGGTGATCGAGGCGCTGATCAAGTCGGGATCGTTCGATTTTCTCGGAACGAGCCGCAGGGCGCTCTTCGATTCGCTGGAGAACACTGCCGATTCCGCGCAGCGCGCGCGTGAAGAAAAAGAGCGCGGCCAGAATTCACTCTTCGGAATGCTGAGCCCCGCTGCGGCGCCCGCCGCCTCGCCGGCGAGAACGCTCGCAGCCGCGGAATGGCCCGACGACGAGAAGCTTCGCTTCGAAAAAGAAACGCTCGGCTTCTACA
>JBAVBF010000645.1:0-2699 GCA_049586115.1 Thermoanaerobaculia bacterium
CTCGGCAGCGGGACGCAGCCGAGCCAGCCGGCGGGACGCCAGCGCTCCGGTGTTTCGTCTACGATGAACCCCATGCCTGAATCCAAAACCAACAAGCCTCACTTCGGCGTCGTCGCGCTCGTCGGGCGTCCGAATGCCGGCAAGTCGACGATCCTCAACCGAATCCTCGGGCAGAAGGTTTCGATCGTTTCGGCGAAGCCGCAGACGACGCGCAACCGCATCGTCGGCATCCTCAACGATCCGCGCGGGCAGCTCGCCTTTCTCGACACCCCCGGCATCCACCGGCCGCTGCACAAGATGAACGTGCGGATGATGGAGCACGTGCGCGCCAGTGTGTCCGAGGCCGATGTGGTCGCAGTGATGATCGACGCCAGTCAGCCGTTCGGACACGGCGACGAATTCGTGCTCGAGATGATGCGGCAACAAAAAGCGGCGGGCGGGGAGGGGAAGCGCTTCGCCATCCTCAACAAGATCGACCTGCTGAAGAAAAACAAGCTGCTGCCTCTGATCCAGCAATACAGCGAGACAGGACTCTTCAACGAGATCGTTCCGGTCTCGGCATCCACTGGCGATGGCGTCGAGCGGCTCGTCAACGCACTCTTCGAAAGCGTCGGACTCGGCGAAGCAACGTATCCCACCGAGGACTTCACGACGCAGCCGGAACGCTTCTTCGCCGCGGAGATCGTTCGCGAAAAAGTACTCGCGCATACGTCCGACGAATTGCCGTATTCAACCGCCGTGGCAGTCGATCGCTGGGAAGAGGACGAGGCGAAGAACCTCATCAAGATCTACGCGACGATCGTGGTCGAACGCGAGACGCAGAAGCCGATCATCATCGGCAAGCGGGGCGAGATGATCAAAACGATCGGCACCGAGGCGCGCGTGGAACTGGAGTCGATCCTCGGCACGCGCGTCTTCCTCGACCTGCATGTCGCGGTGCATGGATCGTGGCGCGAAGACGAGCGTTTTCTCGGCGAATTGGACTGGCCGCTTTCCTGACATTTGTCCGGCCTGTGCTTGTAAAGAGCGGGTGTAGAATCCGCGAACTTTCGTCCACCAGTTCACAAACAATGAGGGGAGATCATATGCAACTTCGCAGGTTGTTCTGTTGTCTATTGGTGGTCTTTGCAACCACCGCAGCGTTCGCCCAGCAGACGGGCGCCCTCCACGGAAAGGTCACTGCATCGGACGGCTCGGCATTGCCCGGGGTCACCGTCGAAGCACGTTCGAACGTGTTGCCGCAGCCGCGTGTGACCGTTAGCGATGGCAACGGCGACTATCGTCTGCCGCAGCTGCAACCTGGAGCGTACACACTCCAGTTCACGTTGAGCGGCATGCAGACCGGAACGCGCAACGCCCAGGTTCTGCTCGGCCAGGACGCGACGATCGACGTGAAGCTTGGCGTGAGTGGTGTCTCCGAGAACATCACGGTGACGGCCCAGGCCTCGCTGGTCGACAAACAGTCGACTGCGCTGCAAAGCGGCCTGACAGGCGACCAGATCAGGGCGCTGCCGGTCACGCAGAACTACAGCGATTTGCAGAAGTTCATCCCCGGCGTGATGGTCAGCCCGGACACGTTCCGCGGTCCCAGCGCCGGTTCGAGCGGACAGGACAACGTTTACATGTTCGACGGCGTGAACATCACCATGCCGCTGTTCGGCATTCTCAACGTCAACACGTCGGATCCGAACAATCACGACGTGGCCCAGGTAACGGTCATCCGTGGCGGCGCGAAGGCGATCGATTTTGCGCGCGCGGGCGGCTTCGTGATCGACACGGTCAGTAAATCGGGAACGAACAAGTTCTCCGGTGAAGCGGGCTATGAGCTGTTGAATAAGAACTTCATCGCAGACCAGAACAACGCTTCGGTTCTGACCTATCAGCAGGACCGTTCTTGGGCGAACGCCAGCATCGGCGGCCCGGTGATTCAGGATCGCCTCTTCTTCTATGGGTCGTACTACAGGCCCGACTTCAAGAAATCGAATCAGGCCAACGTCTACGGAGACCTCCCTCCATATGCGCTCAAGCGCACGGACAAATTCGGCAAGTTGACGTTCAGTCCCACGTCGTCCTGGCTGGTCACGGGAAGCTATCGCGATTCCCATACCACGGAAACGCCGACGTCATTCGGTTCCACTTCGGCGCCGACGACCGGTACTGACTCGGTGAATGGGCTGAAGATCGGCACGCTGGAAACCTCTTGGATCATCAATCCGAAGAGCTTCGCCACGGCGAAGTTCTACGATTTCAAGAACCCCGGAACCGGCACTGCGTCCAACACTGCCTCGGTAGTTCCGAGCTTTACGAAAGGTACGCATCTCGACATCAATAATCTCCCGTCGCTGGGGCGGTTCACCGTGCCGACTCCTGTCAATGCCACACAGACCGCGTTTGTCCAGCCGTACATTACGAAGTACGGATATCTCTGCCCGACCGACGCGGCACAGGCCAAGGCGCTTGGCTGCACGCCCGGCGTAGTCAGCGGCGGCGGCACGCTCGGCTTCGGCCAGTTCTCGCGCGACGACGACAGTTTTTACCGGACCGCGGCGCAGGGGGCTTATAACTACACGCTCGGCAGCAAAGTCACACACGACCTGCACATTGGATATCAGCATTACAAAGATTCCGAGGATCGCTTCCAGCTTTCCAACGGCTGGGGTTTGATCTCCATCCCGGGCAACGCCGGCGCGGACGCAACG
>JBAVBF010000646.1:0-9429 GCA_049586115.1 Thermoanaerobaculia bacterium
ATCCGATGGCTACGTGATGATCTCGGTGATCGCCGAGCGGTACAACATCCATCCGCAGACGTTGCGCCTGTACGAGCGCGAAGGGCTGATCAAACCCGCGCGCACGCAGGGCAACACGCGGCTCTACGGCGAAGACGAAATCCGCAAGCTCGAGATGATCCTCGCGCTCACCCGCGACCTCGGCGTGAACCTCGCCGGCGTCGAGGTGATCCTCAACATGCAGCGCGCCATCGAAGACGCGCGCCAAGCGATCGACCGCGTCGAGGACCAATTCGATTCGATGATGCGCGTCATCCGCCAGTCCGTCCTCGACAAACGCCACGGCATCGATCGCGAGAACGCGCTGGTGCGGATGGCTCCGCGTGGCCTGACGCGCGTGAAGTAACTCTCCGGGTTAAACTGCCGCATCGATCGTCTTACCGCCAATCTTCTTCTGCTCCCTACATCTCCGCCCGGCTTGCTGGCGCTGGCGACGCTTTTCACGGCGGCGGCGATTCTGGTGCTCGGCGGGATCGTACTGCTGCGGGCGCGGGCGCGATTCGTCACCTTTCTCTTCTTCGTCATCACCGTCGGCGCGAGCGGCTGGCTGGCATTTTTCGCGCTGATGTATGGCGCCGCAAGTGCCGCGCACGCCACCGCGTTCGCGCGTGTGGCCGCGGCGTTCTCCAGCATCCTGCCGGCGGCGACGTTTCACTTCGCGGCCACGTACGTCAGCCGGCGCCGCGCGCTGCAAAACGTCATCACCTTCTGCTGGATGTTCTGCAGCGGCATCGCGCTGCTGGAAGTGGCCACGCCGTACTTCGTCACCGGCGTGCGGCATTTCGGCTGGGGCTACTACCCGATTGGCTCGACGTACAACATCTCCTGGGTCGTGATTTTCGCCGGCATGTTCGCCACGGCGATCCGCATGTTGTGGCGCGCGGCGCAATCGAGCGAAGGGACGGAGCGGAGACGCGCCCGCTCGCTCGTGGCGGGATTCTCGATCGCGATGCTGGCGATGATCGACTTCCTGCCGACCATCGGCATCGACGTCCCGCCGCTCGGATTCATCGCCATCCTCGCCTTCATCGCCGTCGCCGCACACGCGATCCGCCGCTACAGCCTCGTCGAGCTCACGCCCGAATATGCCGCGAGCCAGATTCTCTCGACGATGAAAGGCAGCGTGATCGTCGTCGATCTCGACGGCAAGATCCGCGTCGCCAATCGCGCGGCGTCGACCATGCTCGGCTATCCCGACTCCGCCCTCCTCGGCAAGCACATTCGCAGCATCGTTTCCCCCGAGGAAAATCTGACCACTGGTCAGCTTCTGCACAGCCTCGGCGTGCTCGAACAGAACATGGCCTGGCGCACAGCCGCCGGCGCGCGCATCGACGTTCTCGCGACATCGTCATTCGTGCGCGACGACAGCGGCAGTCCGGTCGGCATCGTCTACGCCGCCACCGACGTCACCGAACGGCGCCGCGCCGAGCAGGCCTTGCGCGAGAGCGAGCACCGCTACCGCACGTTGTTCGAAGGCAACCCGCTGCCGATGTGGGTCTACGACTACGACACGCTCGGCTTCATCGCCGTGAACGAGGCCGCGGTGCAGCACTACGGCTACGCCAAGGACGAATTCCTGCGTATGAACCTCGCCGATATCCGCCCGGCCGAAGAGCTGCCGAAACTGCGAGGCCTGCTCGACGGCCGCCGCGACCGCAACGACCCGCGCATCGTGAAGCATCGCAAGCGGAACGGACAGACGTTCGACGCCGAGATCACGTCGTTCGAGTTTCTCTCCGGCGGCAGACGTTCGCGCCTCGTGATCGCGGTCGACGTCACCGAGCGGCGGCGCGCCGAGGAACGATTGCGCGAGAGCGAGGAGCGCTACCGGCTGTTGTTCGAGCGCAATCTCGCCGGCGTTTATCGCAGCACCATCGATGGCCGCATCCTCGATTGCAACGACGCCATCGCCCGCATCTTCGGCTACCGCAATCGCGAAGAGCTTCTGACGCAGCGGGCGTACGGGCTGTACAACGCCGAGGAAGATCGCAACCGGATCATGGCGCAGTTGCGCGAACACGGATCGCTTTCGAACATCGAAGTCCCGATGCGCCGCCGCGACGGCACGCCGGTGTGGGTCATCGAGAGCATGACCCTGCTCGACGGCGGCCTGATCGAAGGAACCATCGTCGATATCACCGACCGCAAGACCGCGCAGGAGCAGATGGAGTATCAGGCGTATCACGACGCGCTGACCGGACTGCCGAACCGGCTGCTCTTCCGCGACCGCATCGACATCGCTCTCGCGCACGCGAAGCGGCATCGCACCGCAGCGGCGGTGATGTTCCTCGATCTCGATCAATTCAAATTCGTCAACGACTCCCTCGGCCACACGGTCGGCGATGCGCTGCTGCAGGAAGTCGGTACGCGCCTCGTGCTCTCGATCCGCGCCGATGACACGGTCGCGCGTATGGGCGGCGATGAGTTCACGGTCCTCCTCACCGACGTCAAAGATTCCGGCGCCTCGGCGGTCGTCGCGCAGAAACTGCTCGAAGCGATTTCGCAGCCGATGATGATCGAAGGACACGAGCTTTACGTAACGACGAGCATCGGCATCGCGCGCTCGCCCGAGGACGGCAGTGACGCGGAGACGCTGCTGAAACGGGCCGACAATGCGATGTACCGCGCGAAAGAAGCGGGACGCAACAACTTCCAGTTTGCCACGACGGCTTCGCAGGAAACCGTGTCCGAGCGGCTGCTCATCGAACGCAGCCTTCACCACGCATTCGAGCGCGAAGAGTTCGTCGTCCACTACCAGCCGATGACGAACCTGCTCACCGGCCAGGTCGTCGGCGCCGAGGCGCTCATCCGCTGGAATCATCCCGAGCGCGGGATGATGTCGCCCGACGACTTCATCCCGATCGCCGAGGAAAGCGGACAGATTCTGCCGATTGGCGAATGGGTCCTGCGTACCGCCGTGAAGCAGATGAAAGCCTGGCACCCGGAGCACGGGCCGCTGCGCGTGGCGGTGAACCTTTCCGCGCGGCAGTTCCAGCAACGCGATCTGACTTCGATGATCGAACACGTTTTGCAAGAGAACGACTATCCGCCGGAACTGCTCGACATCGAGATCACCGAATCGACGGCGATGCAGAACGCGGATGTCTCGCTCGCGGTGATGAAGCGCCTGCGGCAGATGGGCGTGCGCATTTCGATCGACGACTTCGGCACCGGCTACTCCTCGCTGAGCTACCTCAAACGTTTCCCGATCGATACAGTCAAGATCGATCAGAACTTCGTGCGCGATCTCTCCGATGCGTCCAACGATGGCGCGATCATCACCGCCGTGATCTCGATGGCCCGCGCGCTGAACCTCCGCGTCGTGGCCGAAGGCGTGGAAACAGAAGCACAGCTGGCGTTTCTTCGCCGCGAGAACTGCGAAGTCGTGCAGGGATTTCTGCACAGCAAGCCGGTGTCCGCGGCGGAGTTCGAGACGTCGCTGCGCGCGCGGCGGGCGTAGGCAACCTTCGGTGTTCTCGTAGCGCCGGCGGGCCGCCGGCGCTACAGCATAGAATCCCGCCCCATGAAACTGCTCGCCATCGCCTTGCTTGCCGCCATGTCGCTCGATCCATCCCAGGTTGCGCCGGACATCGCGCAGCGGCTGGCGAGGTTTCAGAAAGTGGAGATGCCGTTCACGTACGCGGGGATGTCCGCGCACGAGCGGCGTGTCGTCGACGAAATGATCGCGGCTTGCCGCGACCTCGAGAACATCTTCTGGCGCCAGAACGACCCGGCGAACGTCGCGCTCTACAACAGCCTCGCGAACGCCACCGATCCGAAGTTGCGCGATGCGCGGCGCTATCTCTGGATCAACGGCAGCCGCTTCGACCTCCTCAATCACAATGAGCCGTTCATCGGCAGCGAGCCGATGCCGCCGGGCCGCAGCCTGTTGCCGAAAGATCTGTCGCGCGACGAGATCGAGGCGTATGTCAAGGCGCATCCGAAAGAGAAGAAGGCCATCTACGACGAGCGCACCGTCGTTGAAATCGCCAGCCGCAATCCGCTCCGGCTGAAGACGACGCCGTATCACGTCAAGTACAAGCAGTGGCTCGTGCCGGCCGCGCGGCATCTGCGCAATGCCGCCGCGGCCAGCGACGACAAGGCATTCGCGAACTACCTCCGCATGCGCGCCGATGCGTTGCTGACCGACGACTACTACGCGAGCGATCTGGCGTGGGTTCGCCTGAAGGATCCGAAATTCGATCTGATTTTCGCGCCGTACGAAACCTACCTCGACGATCTCCTCGGCATCAAGACTTCCTATGGCGCGTCGGTGCTCGTGCGCAACGAGAGCGAGTCGGCGAAGCTTGCGGTGTTCAAAAAGTACGTTCCTGACATCCAGGATGCGTTGCCGCTCCCGGCCGAGGATCGGCCGTCGAAGCAAGGGCTGGAGTCGCCGATGGAAGTGATGGACGCGCCATTCCGCGCCGGCGATCTTCGGCATGGATACCAGGCCGCGGCCGACAACCTTCCGAACGATCCGCGCATCCACGAGAAAGTCGGTTCGAAGAAAATCTTCTTCAAGAACTTCACCGATGCACGCGTCAACTACGTGATCCTGCCGGTGGCGAAACTGGTCATGCGCACCGACCAGGCGTCGCAGGCTTCGGGCGAAGGCTATCTGGCCGCGGTGATGATGCACGAGATCTGTCACGGCCTCGGGCCTGCCTTCGCGCGCAAAGGTGGTCAACATGTTGACATTCGCGAAGCGATCGGGCCGGCGTATTCGGGACTGGAAGAAGCGAAGGCCGACGTCACCGGCATGTTCGGGTTGAAGTGGCTCGTCGACCGCGGAGCGCTGCCGAAGGAACGGCTCGAGGAGTACTACGCGTCCTACGTCGCGGGCATCTTCCGCACTGTCCGTTTCGGCACGGCCGAGGCGCATGGACGGGCGGAGATGATGGAGTTCAACTACCTGTCCGAGAAGGGTGCGATCGCGCATGCGGCCTCGGGACGGTATGTCATCGACTACGCGAAGATGCCCGACACGCTCGCGGCGCTGGCGAAAGAGCTGCTCGAAATCGAAGCGACGGGCGACCGTGCGCGGGCCGAGGCGTGGTTCAACAAGTACGACAAAATGCCGGCCGAACTGCGGAGCGCGCTCGATGCGGCGAACAACGTTCCGGTCGATATCGATCCGCTCATCCCCTTCAAAGAAGGCGTGCAATAGAGGCTGAGTTCGACTGGCGCGGAACGAGGTGTGCAAGACTGCGCGGCGGCAAGGGTAGAGGATGAATGTCGAGCAGCAGAAGCGCGTATTGGTCGTCGATGACGACCCGCTAATCCGCCGGCTTCTCGTCGCGACTCTGGAGCGGCACTCGCTGACCGTCGACGAGGCGAGCGATGGCCTGGCGGCGCTGGCGCTGCTCAAAGAGCATCAGTACGGTGTGATCGTGCTCGACCTGCTGATGCCGTTACTCGACGGTTTCGGAGTTCTGAACGCGCTCGACGGACCGTCGATGACGTCTCCGCCGGTGGTGCTGGTGATCACCGGCGCGGAACGGCAGGCGATCGATCACCTCGATCCGCAGAAAATCCACGGCATCGTGCGCAAACCGTTCGATCCGGAAGAGCTGGCCTCGGTCGTCGTCGCCTGCGCGGAGATCCGCGGCCGGAACGCGTTCGGGACCATGGCCCTCGCCACGGTAATTGCGGGAAGTCCGCTGCTGGCGCTGCTAAATCGTTTTTCGGCCTGAGCTCACATCAGCCGCTGCCGCAGAAGGTCCGCGAGCAACAGGATCACCGGGCCGCCCGAACAGAGCATCGGACCGAGCGGATTGCCATCATCGACCGAAGCGCACTTTTTCACCGTCGCCAGAAGTGACTCCACCTCGAACGGTTTCGTGACCACGCCGCAAAGTCCGTAGGACGCCGCGCGTTGCAGTTCGACCGCGGAGACGGCGGCGGTGACGACGAGAACGTGCGGCAGCATGGCCGGCTGATGTTCTTTCATGAAGTCGAGCACGGTGAAACCGTCGGCCTGCGGCATGCGCAGATCGAGGATCAGTGCCGCGTAGCGTCGCAGACGCAGACGCTCGATCGTTTCCTGGCCGTCGAGCGCGGATTCCACGTTGAAATCGCGATGCAGAAGCGCCGTCAGAAGTGTGCACGTCGCTTCATTGTCATCCGCGATGAGGACGTACGGTTTCTCGACTCTGGACATGCTGGGAGTTGTCGGACCTTCCGAATTTGGAGTTGCCGCATCTTACACTGTCGCCTTGGCGAGGTGCATAAGGTGAAAAAACGCGGCCGCGAAGACGACGATTGGGATGAACCGGCGGCCCGGCGCGGCGGAAAACGGCGCAAACCGGCGGATGCTGATGACGGTGTCATCGAAACCGGCGCATGGGGAAACGGCGCGAACGTCGATCCCGGCGATGCCGCAATCGTCATCTCGATCGGCAGCGGACGTTGCCGGCTCTTTCACGATGAACGCGAATTCGATTGCACGGTCCCGCCGGAGCTGGCGAAACGGCAGAAGAGCGCGCTGGCTGTCGGCGACCTCGTGGTCACCGAAGTCTCCGACGGCGTCTGCCGGCTCGCGGGAGTGCTGGCCCGCCGCAGCGTGCTCTCGCGTCCCGATCCGCTCAATCCGCGGGTGCAGCGTCTTATCGCCGCAAATATCGACGTCGTCATCCACGTCGTCTCGGTGAAAGCACCGCCGTTGCGGCCACGGCTCATCGACCGCTTCCTCATCGCCATCCAGCGCGGCGGCGCGCGGGCGGCAATCTGCGTCAACAAGGTCGATCTACTCGACGACAGCGAACGCGCTCGCGAGCTGGCCGCGCTCGATCCGTATCGCGCGCTCGGCGTACCGGTGATCGCAGTTTCCGTCAAGGCTGACGAAGGCATCGTCGCGTTGCGCGCTCTCGTCGAAGGAAAAACGTGCGCGCTGGTCGGCCACAGCGGCGTCGGCAAGTCGTCGATCCTCAACGCGCTTGATGAGCGCCTCGACATCGCCACCGGCGAACTGCACAAACGCGGCACCGGCCGCCACACCACCACCGCCTCAACCCTTCACGACCTCGGCGGTGGCACGTATCTCATCGATACGCCCGGCATTCGCGAGTTCGGCCTCTGGAACCTGACGCCGGAAACGTTGCGCGACTACTTCCCTGAATTCGCCGAGCCCGGCGAGTACTGCCGCTTCAACGATTGCACGCATCTTCACGAGCCCGGATGCGCCGTGAAAGAGCGCGCCGAAACGGGCGAGCTGAGTCGCGCCCGCTACGACGCCTACGTGCGGATCGCGGAAGATTTGTCGGACTCGAGTCGTTGACGCCGCAACCATGCGCAAACAACTATTTCTCACCATCGCAGCCGTTGCGGTTGCGTGCGCGCCGAAGCCGCAGTCCGCTCCGATCGCGGCGCCGGCTGTCGCCGCGCCGAAGCCGGTCGCAGTGTCCGCCGAGGCTCTGGTCGATCACACCGGCGACTCGCCGGAGACCGCGGTCACGGTTCCGACCGACGCGCCGAACGAAGGAATCGACTTCCAGAACCGCTGGATCTTCGATCGCTTCGGCCGCTTTCGCCGGACCGGCGGCGGAATCGCCCATGCCGGCGAAAGCTCCGCGTCGCGCCGGTATGAGGTGGTCAAGATCGAGCTGCCCGACCACTCCAAACACACGGTCTACTTCGACATCACCGAAAACGAAAAGACCTGGGGCAAGGAGTAAGGCGGACGATCACGAGACCCGACGCGCGCGTCGACGACGCCACGCACCTCAGATGCGTCTTCTGGCCTTTCGAGCTTCGGCAATCGCCGTCAACGCATCGGGGCCGTGCTTGATGAAACCTTCCAACTGGTAGAGCGCTGGTCTCCCCGTCGTGATGACGACGCTGCCGCCTCGAATTTCCCACGTGAGCCTGTCACCAGCACCGACGTTAAGCGCAGCCCGCACTTCCTTCGGAACCATAGTCCGGCCTTGGCTGGTGATGGTCGAAGTAGGCATGTCTTCCTGAGCAGTTTGCGACTTACTCTGCAGTCAATGGTCTAATCGGCGCCGATGGGCAAGCGGACGATTCGAACGATTCTGGTTCCGCGCTGGGTCACCGTCGTGCTGCTGATCCTGTTGTCGGCCGGGATGGCCGGGCTGATCGCGATGCTGTCCGGGCGCGCCTATCTCCGGCAGGGACTCACCACCCCCGAAATCATTGCGCTCATGCATCGCTATGACCGGGGTGCGCTGTCGAACGATGCACTTCTTGCCACCGCCGCACCGGGCATCGCCGACCTCCTCTTCTTTGCTCCGTGGGGCGCCCTGGCCTTTCTCGCCTTCGACGGCGGCGAAGGGCATCGCCTGCGGACGTACCTGCTGACGCTGGCAGTGGGCCTGACATTTGCGTTGGGCCTCGTGGCGTGGCAGAACGCACTACCGACACGAGTGACAGGCTGGGAAGATGCAGGATGGAACACATTCGGCTGTTTGGCAGGAGCTGTCGCAGGACATCTTCGCAAACGGTTGCGACTCCGTTTCGATTAGGGGCAATGAATTGATCCTCGTCGTTGAAGACGATCCGCAGGTGGCGCGTCTGGTCGCGCTGGTCCTGCAGCGGAACGGGCGCGACTGCCAGGTCGTCGCTGACGGCACCACTGCGCTGTCGCGTGCGAAGGAGATGCGGCCGCAGATGATTTTCGCGGATCTCACCATCAAAGGGATGAACGGCGAGGCGCTCTGCAGCGCGTTGAAAGCAGCGCCCGAAACGCGTTCGATCCCCTACATCGTTCTCTCCGGCGACCGCGACATCGCGGAAAAGTCGAGGCAGTGCGGCGCCGACGATTACCTCGGCAAACCGTTTGAGTTTCCGGATCTGATCCGGCTCGTCGAAAAGTATGCAAGAACTGAAAGCTGAAAAGCCGCCTGAATCACCCGCCGACTCCGATCCCGCGACCCGCCTCATGGCGCGCCTGGTCGAAGAAGGATTCACGACCGACCTGACCGAGGAGGATTGGCGAAGCTACGGCGAGATCATCTACCGGCGCGCCGAGAAAATCTCCTTCGCCGCCGGCGAAACCGTCTTCATCTTCACGCGCGTTCACGATCTCAACGAAAAGATCCTGCGTCAGACGTCGGAAGCCGTCGTGAACTCGTACAAAGCGCGCAGCGTTGCCGGCAAGGCGCTGTCGGTCCTGCAATCGACGACCGTTTATCACTGCCTCGTTGCCGACGGCGATCAGCCGCACAACGATCTGCTCACCGGCTACGTCACCCGCGCCGGCGGCGCGACATTCATCCCCGTGATCATCGTCCCCGACATCAACCAGGTCATCTATCCCGATCTCGAAGAGAAGGTCGCCAGCGTCAAGCCGCGGGTCGAATATCTCCAGTACCTGCTGGGCGAGCGCCGCGAGACCGTCAACATGCACCGTCCCACCGTGCAGGCGATGTG
>JBAVBF010000647.1:0-11862 GCA_049586115.1 Thermoanaerobaculia bacterium
CCTGCCGCCGGCCCATCGCCTCGCGTGCGAGAAGCCGCATCTGCCGGCCGAGGCCGGCCACCAGCATCGCCGAGGTGAGCGCGAGCAATGTGAGGATGATCGTGAGCGATTGACTGAGCTTTTCTGACTCGCGAATTTGTTCGAGGCGGTCATCGATCGCTTCCTGAATCGCGACTTCCAGTTCGGCGGACGCCTTGAGCGCCTCCTCGTGCGACGGATGTTTTTCGAACAGCCTCGCCAACGCCACTTCGGCGGGTACCTGCCGCGACAGGAACTCGTTCGCGATGATGTCCGCGTGCCACTCGTTCGATTCCTTCGTCACAGCCTGAAGCTTCGTCTGGACATCGGGCCCAAGCTTCGGCGCGAGCAGTCGCAGTTTTTCGACGTCCGCGCGCTGTTCTTCGAGAACGCGCATGTACTCGCGGCGGTACTGCGCCTGCCCCGTGGCCTGCCACGCAATGATCTGCCCGAGCTCCGTCGACAGGTCGGTCTGGATTTCGTTCGCAGCGCTGCGCGAAGGCTCGGCTACCTCGGTGATCTCACGCCGCATTTCCGTCGTATGCCGGCCGAAAAAAATCGGCAGCAACACCAGCGTCAGCAGCGACGCAATGATGAACGCAACCGGTACGATCGTCGTCCACGTGCTGTCGGGACCGACGCGCCAGATGCTTCGCCGTTCACTTTGCCGTTCTGCCACCAACGCTCCGCGTCAACTCTCGGGCGTGCCGGAACGACGCCGCTCGATCTCTTCTTTCGTCGGCATTTCCGCCACCTGCGCCGGCTGCTCATCGACCGAATCCGCGGTCGATGGTTTGCGCGTTGCGTGAAGCGGATCGTCGTTCCCCTGCCGGATCAGAGTTTCCTTTGTTTCTTCTCCCACGAGATCCTCCTTGGACGCAAGTGCTCGTGCAGCAATATGCTTGCCTTCGCTAACCGATACGAATGCGTCCCCACGATCGCAGAATCTTCCAACGCCTCCGCCTGCCGCGGCCGATCCTCGGCACGCTCGACGGCCAGAACACGCTGATCCTAGACCTCGGCGTGATCGGCGCGTTCGTCGAGCATTTCGGAGTTACGACGCCGAAGACGCGCGCACGGTTGCAGTTCCTGTGGAAGAGCGAGCCGATCGAGATCGATTGCGAAGTGGCGCGCACGGAGGTCGTGCGCCGCGCCGGATCGAATGCGCTTTCCCACACCGGCCTGCGATTCATCGAAGCGATCGGAAGCTCCGAGGAGCGGCTGCACGATCTGATCGCATCGTTCGTCGGCAAGATGCTGGCCGCGCAAAAAGCCAACGCGGACGGCGTCGCCCGCGAAGACAACGATCTGCGGCTGGTCGACATCGGCGGCGCGCGGCGCGTTCGCGTGCACGGACTCGTGCGCTATCGCCTGCGTCCGGACGGAACGTGGATGCGCGCACTGACCAGCGACCGCCGCCAGCCGCCGGATGGGTTCACCGTGGCCGCATACGAATACGAAAGCGATCTCGAGGCGCTCTGCCTCGCCTACGAAATCGCCGATGACGAAGGCCGCGCCATGATCCGTCTCGTGTCGGAGCTGAGCGTCAACACGGTCAATCCACTGTGAATGTGGACCCCGAGTTTGCCCGGATCCTGCTGCGCGTGATGCTCGTCGGCGGCACGATCATGGTCATCGGCGCGACCGGTTTGTACTTCGCACTGCGCGCGTTTTCGCCGACTGCGAAAAAAGGAAGCGACTTCCGCGCCGTCGTCATCGTGATCGCCGTGCTGGCGATCGTGATGGTCGGCTGTTTCGTGTTGCTGATTTTTTCGTATTCGAAACGGTGAGGTAGAGCGTAGTGCAGGCGAGACGCCCGCACTACGCCTTGCGCAGCTCGCGCAGGATTGCATCCGTGTGCTGTCCGAGCGATGGCGGTGCGGTGCCGATGTCGAGCCGCTGACCATTGATCCGCACCGGATTGCGGACTGCGTCGTAGTCGCCGATTTTCGAATGGTTCACGGATGCGACCAGCGCGCGTGCGGCAGGAGTACGAAGCGCTTCACGCACGCCGCGCACGAGCGATGCCGGAATCGATGCGCGGCGGCAGCGCGCCACCCACTGCGCGGCCGTTCGTTCGCGAAACGCCTCTTCGAGAATTGCGACGAGGATTTCGCGATGCTTCACACGCTGCGCGTTCGTCGCGAATCGTTCATCGCGCGCCAGCTCCGGCCGGAGCAGCACACGCTCACAAAGTTGCGCGAAGTGGCGATCCGTTCCCACGCCGATCGCGAACATCCGGTCGCTGCCGTGAAACGCCTGATACGGCACGATCGACGGATGCGCGTTGCCGTAGCGCTCCGCCTCCCTGCCCGTGACGAGCACGTTCTGCGCGACGTTCGCCATCGACGCGATCGTGGCCGAAAAGAGCGAGACCTCGATCGACGCTCCCTCGCCCGCGCGAAGCGCCGCGCAGATCGCGCCGAACGCGTAATGAGCCGTCAGCACGTCCGCCAACGCCACGCCAATCTTCATCGGCTCGCCCGCGGCGTCGCCCGTGATCGACATCAGTCCCGATCCCGCCTGCGCCAGCAGGTCGTAGCCGGGCGTATTCGCGTCGGCGGTATCGCTGTCGAATCCTGCGATCGTGCAGTGGACGACACGCGGATTGATCTCGCGCGGCGCGAACTGCAGTGACTCTTTCTGCGCCGGCAGGAAGTTGTCGACGACGACGTCGGCGCGCTCGATCAACCGCCGCGCGACCTCGGCGCCTTCCTCCGACTTCAGATCGATCGCAATCGACTCCTTGTTGCGATTGATCGACAGAAAGTACGCGCTGATATCACCGACGAACGGCGGACCCCATCGCCGCGTCTCGTCGCCGCTCGGTGCTTCGACCTTGATGACGCGCGCTCCCCAATCGCCGAGGAGCTGCGTGCAGAGCGGTCCGGCCAGCACGCGTGAAAAATCGGCGACGAGAATGCCGTCCAGCGGCAGCGCCCTGGGCACGCGGGCGTCCCGCCCGCCGTCAACGCGTTTGCGAGCCATCGCGGCCTACTTCGCCGCCTTCTCCACCTCGGCGGCGTAGCCATCGATCACGCGCGCCACGCTTTCGATCTGCGCGTTCGCATCACTCCACTGCTTCTGCTCGATCGCCTCGCGCACGCCCGGAATCGTCTTCACGCCGTAGCCGGTGTAGAACCCGGGCGCGTAGATCTGATGACGGAACCACGGCCGCCGCGGCAGTCCGTTCGGAAGCAGCAGCGACTGCTCGATGTGCATGAGCGCGTGATCGAACGCCGGCTGCCGGTCGACGGACGCCGACGCCGCGGCGCGATCGAATTCGCGCGCGCTGCGCTTCAGGTGCGCGACCGCATTCTGCAGCGGCGCGAAATTGAGATACGGCACCGTCTCCTCGGACTTCGGCGAGATGAACGTCTTCGTCGGATCGGACGCGATCTCGTACGCGCGATCGCGCACGAGGCGGTTCCGGTCTTCGATGTCGCGCCGCTCGTTGTCCGCCAGCTTCGTTAGCTCGTCGAGGTAGCGGCCAACCGTATCGGCGAAGGTCGTCAATTCGAACGGCAGTACGTCCGCATTCGCAAGCCGTAGAACCAACCGTCCGGTCGTCTTGGCCTGAGCAATCCCATAATCAAAATTCGGATCGCCGAAGCGCGTGTAGTGATCGAACGAGTCGTACGCCGAGTGATACGAACCGCCGCCACCCTCGCCGCCGTAGCCGATGTTCATCGCCGCGACGCCGGTGTGCTGCAGAAACGGCGTGTAGTCCGATCCCGATCCCAACGCATCCAACCGGATCAGCTCGTGCTCGCGCGCTTCCTTCCGCTCCTCGGCATTCTTCGCCAGCGTCGATTCGCGCGCGCGCATCCGCGCCAGCACCGAGACGTTCCGCTCCGGATCAGGAACGTCGCGTGCCACCTGCGTCATCAGCTTCTCCAGCGTGTGCGAGCCGCCCGCGTCGAGAAAGCCGCGCGAATTCGTATCGGAGTTGATGTAGATGACGCCCTTCGCGCGCAACTCGTCCGCGTGCGTCTCCGCCCACTCGGTCGAGCCGATCAGACCTTCCTCTTCGCCGTCCCACGCCGCGAACTGGATGGTCCGCTTCGGACGCCAGCCGCTCTTCGCAAGTTCGGCGATCGCTTTCGCTTCTTCGAGCTCCGCGACCAGACCGCTGAGCGGATCGTTCGCGCCGTTCACCCACGCGTCGTGATGGTTGCCGCGCATCACCCACTCGTCGGGATACTGCGAGCCGGCCATCCGCGCGATGACGTCGTACGCCGGCACCATGTTCCAGTTGAACTCCAGCGCCAGATGCACGCGCGAAGGGCCAGGCCCGAGGTGATAGGTGATCGGAAGCGCGCCGCGCCAGTCGGGTGGAGCGACCGGACCGCCGAGCGCGCGCAGCAGCGGAAGCGCATCGCCATACGAAATCGGCAGCACCGGGATTTTCGTGATGACGTCGGCGTCCTTGCGGTCGAGCCGCTTCGCATC
The DNA here is from genome assembly GCA_049586115.1 of Thermoanaerobaculia bacterium. Classification (GTDB taxonomy): domain Bacteria; phylum Acidobacteriota; class Thermoanaerobaculia; order Gp7-AA8; family Gp7-AA8; genus JADGNZ01. The sequence goes on from JBAVBF010000647.1 coordinate 4,471, forward strand.
GGCGGTCGCTCCGACGCCAGGCGTGAGCGGATCGCCGGGATGCACCGGCATGTCCATCACCGACCCGCGCTGCGCGCCGTTTTCATTGCGATACGCGCCCTTCGGATAAACATCGCCCTGCCCATACCCATCATCTTTCGGATCGGAGTAGATGATGCAGCCGATGGCGCCATGCTCCGCCGCCACCTTCGGCTTGATGCCGCGCCACGATCCGCCGTAGCGAGTGATGACGATCTTCCCCTTCACATCGACGCCGTTGCGCGCGAGGATTTCGTAATCGGCCGGAATGCCGTAGTTGGCGTAGACGAGATCGCCGGTGACGTCGCCGTCGATCGAGTAGGCGTTGTAGGTCGGAAGCTGTTCGCTTTGCTGCCCCGAGGTCGCATCGCCCGGCACCGGCGGTTCGACAAGCTTCGCGACGAACTTCTCCGGCGCAATCAACTCGACCACGCGCCGCTTCGGAGTCGGAAAGAGCACGCGAAACTCCTCGATGTTCGTGTCGTACCCCCACGACTTGAACAGCGAGGCGATGAACTCGGCGTTCTCCTTGTCAAACGCCGACCCGAGGTGATGCGGCCGCGCGGACAAGCGCTTCAACCAGTCGCGCAACTCATCGCGCTTCAGCGACGAATCAAACTGCGATTCGATGGCCCGCTCCTTCGCCGCGTTGCCGGGACTGAACCCCAGCATCGGCGGCTCGGACGGCGTCTGAGCAACGAGGGTGACGGCGAGAAGAACGGCAAGTGCGAATGCAATTCGGCGCATGGGCGGGGATTGTAGCCAAGTACGAGAGAGGGAAACGGTTCACGCGGAGTCGCGGAGCCTCTTACCGCACCGTCACGACCTGCACGTTGCGTCCTTCGCCCTTCTGTCCAAACCCAGACCCCGCGAAGGACGAATCATCACGCAGGACGACGAGCCGATCCGCAACGTGCGCGAATGTCCACGTCGAGCGATTCATCATCGAGCCTTTGATGAACATGAATCCGGCGGTGCCGCGCTGGATTCGTTCCGCGGCGACCGGAAGGTTGTCGTCGCCGAGCCAGACGGTCATCTGATCTTCCGTGAATTTCACGCTGAAGATGCTGGTGGCCTCGGGCGGAAGTTTCGGCGTCAGTTTCAAGACGACCACGCGCACCGGATGCCCTTCGCGGACGGCACGGCTCTCGTTCACTTTCTTCGCCGTGTCGGTCAGGCGCAGAAACGGACCGGCGAAGTCGATGGCGTCGGCAATCTCGGTGGCCTGTGTGTCGTTCACCGCCGCACGCGTCGGCGTCTGTTTGCGCGGATCGGCGGTGTGCTCGCGCGATTCGCGGTCCGCCTTCTCCAGCACCGCGCGCGGAAAGATGATGTGCAGGCCAGCATCGTCTTCGACGACTTCGAGCGACGCGTTCCCCGTGAATTGCTGATTCGCGAACCGCCCTTCATTCTTCCGCGAGCGCTGGACGTCGATGGAGACATGAATCGGCTTCGTCGCACGAAGCTGCGCGACGGCGGCGCGCATGTCGGTCACGACATCCGCGCGCGCGTTCAGTGTCAGGACGAAAAGGGGAAGAGCGGCGAGGCGTCGCATGCGCGCAAGTATGCGACAGGGACGGTTCACGCGGAGAGCGCGGAGGAGCGGAGAACGCGGAGCGACTTTTCTCCGCCTCTCCGCGTGAACCGTTGCGCTACAAAACGTACCGGCTCAAATCCTCATCCTTCACCGTTTCCGCGAGCACGCGCTGCACGTAGGCGGCGTCGATGGTGACGGTCTGGCCGCCCATGTCGCTGGCGTCGAAGGAGAGCTCGTCGAGGAGGCGTTCCAGGATCGTGTGCAGGCGGCGGGCGCCGATGTTTTCGGTCTTCTCGTTGACCAGCGCCGCGTAACGCGCGACCTCGGCGATCGCTTCGTCGGCGAAGTTCAGCGTCACGCCTTCGGTGGCCAGCAATGCGGAGTACTGCATCGTCAGCGCGTTCTTCGGCTCGTGCAGGATGCGCACGAAATCCTCCTCGGTGAGCGACTCCAGCTCGACGCGAATGGGGAAACGGCCCTGCAGCTCGGGGATCAAATCTGAAGGCTTCGAAACATGGAACGCGCCGGCGGCGATGAAGAGGATGTGGTCGGTCTTTACCATGCCGTATTTCGTGTTCACCGTCGTCCCTTCGACGATCGGCAGCAGATCGCGCTGCACGCCTTCGCGCGAGACGTCGGGGCCGTGCGACGCGTTCTGGCGGCCGGCGATCTTGTCGATCTCGTCGAGGAAGACGATGCCGCTCTGCTCGACGCGGTCGATCGCTTCGCGGGCCACGTTTTGCTGATCGACGAGCTTCTCCGCTTCCTCCTGCACGATGATCGGACGCGCATCGCCGATGCGCATTTTCTTGCGCTTCGACTTGCCGCCGAAGAGTCCGGGCAGCATGTCCTTGACGTTGACGCCCATCTCCTCGACGCCCTGCGCGGAGAAGATTTCGAACGAGGGATAGCTCTGCTCTTTCACATCGAGCTCGACTTCGCGTTCGTCGAGGCGGCCTTCATCGAGCCAGACGCCGAGCTTTTCGCGCGTTTCGGTTGGCGGCTGTTCATCGGACGGCGCGCCGACGAAGGCCGGCCGCGCGGCGGGGCGGCGCGAATCGGGAAGGAGCAGATCGAGGATGCGCTCGCGCGCATTGCGCTCGGCCGTCTCGCGATTCAGGCGCGTCTTTTCGTCCTTCACCAACTTGACAGCGATCTCGGTCAGATCGCGGACGATCGATTCGACGTCGCGGCCGACGTAGCCGACTTCCGTGAATTTCGACGCTTCGATTTTCAGGAACGGCGAGCGCGTCAATCGCGCCAAACGGCGGGCGATCTCCGTCTTTCCGACGCCGGTCGGCCCGATCATGATGATGTTCTTCGGCGCGATCTCGTCGCGCAGCTCCGGCGGCAGCTGCTGCCGCCGCCAGCGATTGCGCAGGGCGATGGCCACGGCGCGCTTCGCCGCGTGCTGGCCGACGATGTAGGTGTCGAGCTCGCGCACGATTTCTTTCGGCGTGAGACGTTCGGAAATGGTTGCTTCGTCGATGCTGCCCGGGAGTTGGATGACCATGCGTCAGAGGCTTTCCACGGTGATCTGATCGTTCGTGTAAATGCAGATGGTGGCCGCGATTCGCAGAGCTTCTTCTGCGATGCCGGCCGCGTTCAGCTCCGTATGCTTCATGAGCGCGCGCGCCGCGGCCAGCGCGTACGGCCCGCCGGAACCGATGGCCAGGATTCCGTCGTCCGGCTGAATCAGATCGCCGGTGCCGGAGATCAGATACGCGCGTTCGGCGTTGGCGACGATGAGAAAGGCCTGCAACTGGCGAAGGTACTTGTCCATACGCCAGTCTTTGGCTAGCTCGACGACGGACCTCTCCATGTTGCCGCGATACTCCTCGAGCTTCGCTTCGAAACGCGAAAAAAGGGCGAACGCGTCGGCGGCGGAGCCGGCGAATCCCGCCAGGATTTTGTCGTGATAGAGGCGCCGCACCTTGGCCGCGCCATGTTTCATGACGGTCGTCCCCACGGTCACCTGCCCGTCGCCCGCCATCGCCACCGCGCCATCGCGGCGCACGCAAAGGACGGTCGTCGCTCGAATGACCATTGATTCGTCCATCGAGGCGCGATCGTATCCCACTGTCATCCTGAGCCGCCGCAGGACGGTCGAAGGTCGAAGGACCCCCTCAGTGCTTGCATCGGGATCTGCCGCCGCCCGTCCGGGTTACCAGTCTGGGGGTCCTTCGACCGTCCTGCGGCGGCTCAGAATGACAGGGCGCTACCGCGGCATCTGGTTTCCCGTCACCGGGTCCTGTCCTTCGATTTCGCCCATCGGGATGCGAAGGACGGGGACGAGGTCGAGGCGCATGCGGCCGAAGTCGATCGTGACGACGAAGTTCTTCAGGTAGTTCTCGCCGACGATACCCGAGGTGCGGTCCGGCGTGCCGGCGTCGTACATCGGGATCGTGCGGAACGTGCCGGCCCAGCGGTCGACACCGATTTCCACGTCCTCGACTTTGTCGCCATGTTTCTTCGCGCCGCCGAGACCTTGCAGAGTGGCGTTGTAGGACTTCGTGAAGAGTTGAATCGGCAACGAGCCCGCCTGCGCCGAGTTCAGAAACGTCACCTCGGAACCGGTGTCGAGGACGAAGACGAACCACCCCTTGCGATTGATCACGCCGCGCACGGTCGGGCGGAAGTGATCCCAGAAGAGATTCTGATCGGGCGCGGCGATGCGATCCGCGAGCGTGAGGTGCGTGAACGTGGCTTGATTGCGGCGGAAGTCGAGCTCGATGCGCGTTTCTTTCAGGAGATGCGCGCCGAGGAGAAACTCGATCGAGAACTCGTTCTTGCCGGCGACGACGAACTTCATCTTGTCGTCGGGCATGATCGCCACCGGGATGTTCTCGATGATCATCTTTCCTATCTGCAGCGACTCGATGAGTCCGAACTCGACCTGAATCGGTTCGCCGAGGAGGCCGGTGAATTGACCTTCGAAGTTGCCGAGCCTGCGGATAGGAACGGAGTCGGCGAATTTGCGCGAGACGATCGACATAACCGCGCCGGAGTCGACGATGGCGATGACGTTTTTCGTTTTGTTGACCGTCACTTCGACGCGCGGCACGTCGGGACGTCCGATGCGCAACGGGACGCGCTCGGCGACGGGGCCGCGGAAGTGGTACATGTCGACGTTCTTCAGCGCATCGAGAAAGTCCATGTGCCACTTGCGCACGACCAGACCATGCTCGACCGCAACGTGCGCCCACTCCACGCTTGCCTCGAAGTTGTTGCGCATGTATTCGAGCTGCGAAAGCGTCCATGCGGCGTCGGCGTAGGTGGTGCGAAACGGCTCCAGGTCGAGCGCGGCGCGAAGGTGACGGCGCGCGCTGTCGAAGCGGCCGGCTGTCATCTCCGCCGTACCGAGGGCCAGAAGGTCGTTCGCGTTCTGCCGCCCTCTTGCTTCGACGGTCGAGGCCAGCTCGACGGCGCGGACGTAATCGGACTTACGCAACATCGACTGCAGGTCGCTGCCGCGTTCGATCGATCCTGGCGAAAGCAGCAGCGGCGAAATCGAAACGTCCGAATAGAGCGCGCAGCCGGCGGCGAGGGCTGTAACCGCGATAAGGGCTGAATGACGCATCGGGCTCCGGCATTGTACGAACCGGCGGGAAACGCCGCCGCGTCGGCAGGGTCAGCGCTCTGTGACAAGGTGATTGCCGCGGACGAGAATCCCCAGCTCGCGAATCTGATACGCGAGCGCCTGCCGCGACATGTTCAGCGACGCGGCGGCGCGGTTCTGGTTGCCGCTGGCCTGGACCAGCGACTTCTCGATGAGGTCGCGGCGGAAGCGCGTGACCGCATCCTGATACGAGCTGACGCCGCCGCCGGCGCGAACGATGGCACTGCGCATCCGCTCGGGGAGATGTTCGACCTCGATCGCTCCGGCCTCGCCCGCGAGCGCGTGAGCCGCGCGAATCGTGTTCTGCAATTCGCGCACGTTGCCGGGCCAGCGATAGCCGAGGAAGACCGATTCGGCGTCGGCGGTGAGTTTGGAAGGCCCGCCGCGGCTCTTCTCGTGTTCGCGCGCGAGGAAGTGCGAGGCGAGCAACGGGATGTCGGACGGCCGTTCGCGCAATGGCGGAAGCGCAATCTCGATTCCGCCGATGCGGTAGTAGAGATCTTCGCGAAACTGTCCCTCTTCAACCGCCGATTCGAGCTTGCGGTTGGTGGCGCTGACGATCCGCACGTCGGCGGTGCGGTTGACGGTATCGCCGACCCGGCGGAATTCGCCCTCCTGCAGAAAGCGAAGAAGTTTTGCCTGCGCGGAGAGCGGCATCTCGCCGATCTCGTCGAGAAAGAGCGTTCCGCCGTCGCTGGTCTCGATCAGGCCGGCGCGATCGCGGTCGGCACCGGTGAAGGCGCCGCGAACGTGACCGAACAATTCGCTCTCGATCAGGTTTTCCGGCAACGCGGCGCAGTTCACGGCCGTGAATGTCTTGCCGCGTCGCGGCGAGTGGCGGTGGACGGCGCGCGCGGCCAGCTCCTTGCCCGTGCCGGACTCGCCGAGGATGCAGACGGGAACGTCGCGGCGCGCCACGCGCGTGATGAGCGTGAAGATCTCGCGCATCGCGGCCGAGTCGCCGACGATGCCTTCGATCGCTTCGCTCTTCGCGACGGTCACCCTCTCGTTCTGTTCGATGACGCGACGCATGCGGTGATGTTCGGCGCGCGTGCGGAAGAGTGCCGCGAGCGCATCGCGTGACTCCGGCGCCCACGCGTTGATGCCGTCGACGAAGAGCAACTCCCGATCGCTGCAGAGAATCCAATCGTGTTCGCCGGCGGCGGCGATCGTGTCGAGATCGGCGGCTGAAAGGGCGGCGGCCGATCCGATCTCCTGCCATTGTCCGAGGCGGTTGCGCGTGGCGAAGCGCCACGTTGTCGGGACAAAGTCGCGCGGCGTGAATGGAAATTCGCGCAGCGCCGCCTCGCGAAGGAAACGCATCTCGATGGCCGAGGCGGTGATCTCGCGCTTCGGGAGCTCGATCTTCATCTCGGCGGCGATCGATTCGGCTGTGGCCGTGTCGCCGCGGCCAAGTGCGTCGCGGAAATGTTTGAGCTTCTGCGAGCCGGTGCTCGTATCGCCGAGGTCGGCGACTCCACCGTTGCGGCGCACGCGAATCGCGTCGTGGCGTTTCGTCAGTTCGCTATTTTCCGAGCTGCCCGTCGAGCGAAACGGCGTCTCGCGTCCCTCGATCCAATCGATCTCGTCGAGGATCAGCGCGGCTGCTTCGCGAATCTGCGGAGAAAACCGGACACTGTCGACGATCGCTTGCGCGGCACGCGCCGCATCGGCGAAACGGCCGCGCGAGAAGTCGAGATGCGCGGCGATCATGTCGAGCTCGCGCAGCCGTTTGTCGTCGCCGGTGCCGCGGTAGAAGTGACGCAGGCGATGAAGTCGCTGCGCGGCATGCGTCCACTGGCCGTCGTCGGCAGCGAGGTAGGCGAGGATGAAGAGGATGCCGCCGCCGGCGCGGTCGCCCTGCGTCTCCTCGATCAGCGCCAGCGTGCGCAACGCCTCGTCGCGCGCGGCGGCCCACGACCCGGCAGTGAAGAGAATGTAGACGCGATCGAGCGCGGCATCGATCCGTTCCGTCTCGCAACGGGCGCGCGCTAACGATTCGGCGGCGTGTCGTGCAGCGGCTTCGAGATCGTCACGCGAGGCGAGATAAGTCGCGAGACGCGACGCAAGATAGTGTTCGCGCGGCGGCTGAGCGCCAATCGGCTCGCGCATTTCGAATGCGAGCAGTGCGCGCAGATACGCAAGCTGCGCGATCTCCTCGCCGTTCGCCGGCGTGCACTCGGCGAGCGCGGCGCGCATCTCGTCGTAACGCGAATCG
>JBAVBF010000648.1:0-2584 GCA_049586115.1 Thermoanaerobaculia bacterium
TGGGGGGTCCTTCGACCGTCCTGCGGCGGCTCAGGATGACAGTTTTAATACTCGGTACATCCACTTGTGCGTCGGAAAGTAGTACGTGTACCCCTCCGCGTAATTCGCGGCGATGTACGCGTTGTACGCATCCCCTTCCGGAAAGCGGAAGTGGACGCCGTACAGCCGGTCGATGAACGCGTACTCATATCGCACGGCAGGATCGCGTTTCGTGAACGGAACGAAATTCGCCTCCGGCCGTTCGAGCGCGTTGTGGTCGGCGACGAGAATCTTCACGTTCGGCTCGCGCGCGATGAGCGTGTCGATGTACGTATTGACCGGCCCGCGATCCTGCGCGTGCATGACTGCCGGTCCGTAAAACTCACCGATGAAGCGGTCGCCGTATTGCGCGCCGTAGAAAAGGTAGTTCGGAAAGAAGCGGACGACGTCGGAGAGCTGGAGCGCGCCGCATAAAACAATCGCTGCGATCAGCAGCCTGGTCATCCGATGTTCGAGGACGATTGCGGCGATGCCGAGGCAGACCAGCGGATAGAACTGCACCTGGTGATGCGGCGCGTCGTAGCGGAAGACGAATCCCTTCAGCGCGAAGTTGATGAGCATCGCGAGTCCGAATGCCGCGAGAAATGTCGTCTGCAGACGTCGCGGACGATGCAGCGTCGTCGCGTAGCAGGCGGCGGCCAGCGCCAGCCACCACGGTCCGATCTTGATGACGAAGACAACGAGTGAAAAGTACCGGGGCGCGTGCGGCGATCCGAGGTTCAGATAGTTCCAGAAGGGATAGACGTTCGTCAGCGTACAGGCGCGGATCAATTTCACCAGCAGCGTCGGATTCAGATAGATCACCGAGGTGGCGAAGAACGTTGCGATGGCGATCGGGATGAACAGCAGATCGCGCCACGCGTAGCGCCGCGCCATCACGTACAAAACGAGAATGCCGATGCCGTCGAAGACGCCGAGGATCGAGCAGGAGGTGGCGAGGCCGAAGGCGACGGCGCTGAGGATCAGCCAGGGCTTGCGGTTTCCGGTTTGTCGTATGTCGAAAGCACAGACAAGAGTGTCTGTGCCACACCGTTCCGCGGTTTCTTCAGAATCAGCGCCGGTTGTGGCAGAGACGCCTGCTGGTGTGGCACAGACACTCCTGTCTGTGCGGGTGGGCGGCCCGGGCAAACGGCTCCGAACGAAGTAATAAAACGCAATCAACGACGCCGTCGTGAACAGCGTGAACAACATGTTCGAATGCGTCATCAGCATCCGTCCGGACGCCAGAATCTGCGGCGATGTCACATACAGCGCAGCGGTCATCGTGGCCACGCCGAGGCCGAATTCGCGGCGTGCGAACGCGTAGAGCATCAGCAGCGTCAATGCGCTGGCGATGAAACTGATCGCGTACTGCGCCTTGATCGATGGCGTCAACATCAAGACCGGCGCGTGGATGAAGTACGGGAGGCGCGTCTGCGAGATGTCGTCGAGGCAGGCGAACGGATCGTGCGTTTTCGCCAGGCATTGCGTGATGGCGACGTCCGTCCCTTCGTCCCACGTCGGCGAGATCGACGCCATGCGATGCAGGTGCAGGAACGTGAATGCCGCGAAGAGCAGCACGAACGCGGCGTTGGCGACCCGGCGCGACATCACGAGGCCAGGTAGAGCACCGACACCGAGATTGCCGCCCACAACACGGCGCAGACGATCATCTGCGGGTCGCGAACCATCCGGTCGGTCGGCGATTCATCGTGGGTCCGTTCCATCAGGTATCGGTAGCGGAAGACCCCGAACAGCACCACCGGCACCGTCGCTGCGAGCTGCGGCCGCACCGTGGCGATGTAGAGGCCGTAGAAGACGAACGTGGCCACGACCGCGATCTCCGAATAGTCGTCCATCAGCTTGACGCTGTAGTGCTGCAGGACGGAGCGGAAGCCGGATGCCGTCGCCGCCGTCAGCAGCTCCTGCCGCCGTTTCGTCGCCGCGAGATAGAGCGCGAGCGAGAGCGTGGTGATGAACATGAACAGCGACAGCACCACGTCGATCGCTACCGCGCCGCCCCAGACGCGCAGCACGAAGCCGCAGGCGATGGCGAAGAGATCGATGATCGGCATGGTTTTTAAGAGTAATGAGTACGCCGTGGTCAGTGCGAGATACAGCGCCACCGCGAGCAGAAACTTCGGCGCGACGAACCACGCCGCTACGAGCAGGATCGGGATCAGGATCGCGGCGATCGTCACCGCGGCGCGAACGGAGATTTCCCCCGAGGCGATGGGGCGGCGCAGGCGTTTGACGGGATGGAGACGATCGCTTTCGCGGTCGAAGATGTCATTGATGATGTAGCCGGCCGACGCCGCGCCGCAGAAGATGACGAACGCCGCCAGCGAATGCGCGACCGCGGACGGCGAAACGAACGACCGCGAAAAGATCAGCGGCGCGATTACGAATCCGTTCTTCAGCCACTGCGCCGGACGCAGGAGGCGGATGGCCTTCACGCGGGCGAGTGTAGCGCACGCTTTGCTGCGATCCGGAACGCCGCGGCGATCTTCATTCCCGCGGAGGCTTCCGCAGAAAGACGCCGCTGTTCGCGTAGTCGGGCCTGGTC
>JBAVBF010000649.1:0-1856 GCA_049586115.1 Thermoanaerobaculia bacterium
GATGCGGCAGATGTTCGGGTGGTCGAGCGCTGACAGGGCACGCGCCTCCCGAAGCAGCCGTTGGCGGCTGGCCGCGGAGAGGCGTTCCTCGTTGCGAATGGCTTTGAGCGCGACGCGGCGCTGGAGCCTGTCATCGAATCCGAGGTAAACCTCGCCCATACCGCCCTGTCCGAGCAGACCGATAATGCGGATGTGGCCGACCTCGCTGCCGATCATCGTCACGTCGGGTTCGCATACGGTCTGGGCCGCCTGGTTCCCATAGAAGGAGAGTTGCGAACCGAACCGATCCCTACCCGTTCCGCCGACCAGGCGAAGATGGCAGGCCTTCCGGCGTTCTTTCCTGATCGGTATTGAGTGTTGCATGATCGACAAAATACTGCTCGCAGCACCGGAAGTCGTAAGCGTCTGGTAGCGAACCGGTAGTTTCGATGAGAGTCCAGTTCGACAGCTTCGTCCTCGACACCGACCGGAAAGAACTCACCCGGGGCGGCGCCACGGTCCGGCTCACGCCGCGCGCCTTCCGCCTTTTGTCCTTCCTCCTGGCCGAGCGGCCGCGCGCCATCAGCAAGAGCGAGCTAATCGACAATATCTGGTCAGGCAATATCGTCGAGGAGGCGAATCTCAAGACACTGGTGCTGGAGATCCGCAGGGCTATTCAGGACAGAGGCGGCGAGCCTAATTTGATTCGCACCGTCTATGGATACGGCTACGCTTTCCGAGGCGAGGCCATTGAGGAGACGGCAGGCGCTGCGAAAGAGCCTCGGGTCCGCATCGAAATCCAGGAGCGAGTGATCCTGCTACCAGAAGGCATTCACGAAATCGGACGACGCCCTAACTGCGCCATCTTCATCGACGCCCAATCCGTCTCACGCGTTCACGCACATCTGCACGTCGGCCGCGAGACTCTTCTTGTCGAAGATAGGGGGAGTAAGAACGGGACGTTCGTATCCGGAAAGAGAATCACGATTGCCACGCCACTGCGGAGCGGAACTTACGTCCGCTGCGGCGACGTCCAGCTAGTCGTGGAGCGGATCGGCGGCGGACTCACAGAAACTGCCACGCTTTAGGTGTGGCGCATCGAGTGCGGATGTGACGACACATCGCGAGACCGCAGCTGACGCATGCGGGATTCGCTTGTGAGTCGTCAGAGATGAAACGGGCGGCAAGCCGCCCGTTCTACTCAGGAATGACGATGCTGGACCACGGCATCTTGCGGACTGCGATCACTTTTTCGTCGACCGCTTCCTGCGTTGCCGTAGCGCCGAGGACGCGCTGGATGTACTGCACCTCGGGTGAGACCAGCGGACGCTGCATCAGCCGCATCGCCGATTTCTTGATATTGCTTTCCGAGACAGTGACTTTGGGGGCGCGCTTCGGTTTCAACACGTTCGTCATGCAAGCTCCTTGTTTGGGGGTTAGACCGCTGCGACAGCCTTCGGTGCGTCTTTCTTCGATTTCGCTTCGTTCACGACGACGGCTTGGCCGTTCATGTCCTTGCCATTCAGCGCATCGATCGTGGCCTGTGCTTCCGCGTCGGTAGCGAACTCGACGAAGGCAAAACCCTTCGACGCGCCGGTAACGCGATCCTTGACGACTTCCGCCGAGGTCGCGGCACCGTACGGCTTCACGATCTCGCCGAGCTTCGCGTCATCGATGTCGCGGGGCAGATTTCCAAAATAGACTTTCATGGGATTACTCCTGCTCTTTTCGGCCGCACACTTCGAGCGGCAGCGCAAAAAGATCGTTTGCTAAGAAGATTGAGGTTCAGAAGCGCTGACTCAGCTCAGGCGGCCTGAAGGTTGAGGAAGGTTCCTCAAGGTGCTCACCATACAACCCTTGACGGCGTAAGTCTATTC
>JBAVBF010000650.1:0-4022 GCA_049586115.1 Thermoanaerobaculia bacterium
CGGGGGTCCTTCGACCGTCCTGCGGCGGCTCAGGATGACAAGGGGCGCATCACCGTCACTTCACCAGCTTCACATCGCCGAACGGCGCGATCTGATCCTTGATCTGTTTGTAATCGCCGACCACCACGATCGCGCTGCGGTACGTGTCGAAGTACCTGGCGGCTGACTGCTGCACATCGGCCGGAGTCAGCGCGGCGACCTTCTGGCGGAACGTCTGCAGAAAATCGCGCGACAACTCGTCGACGTAGATCGAGCTGATGCGGCCGGCCAGACTCACTTGCGACTCCAGCTCCAGCTCCATCCCGCCGATGCTGTACGTCTTCGCCGACTGCAGCTCCTCGGCCGTGACCGGCTCGACGCGCATGCGATCGAGCTCGTAGAGCATCTCGAGGATCGTCGGACCGGTGACCTCGTTGCGCACCGAGGCGCCGGCGGTGAAAGAGCCGGCAGCGCGGCGCAGGTCGGCGGAACTGAACGGCGAATACGTGTAGCCCTTCGACTCGCGGATGTTGCGCGTGAGTCTTGAATAAAAAGCCCCGCCGTAAATCATGTTCGTCGTACGCAGCGGGATGTAGTCGGCCGAACGACGCGGTGGCGCGGGTGCGCCGATGAGGATCGTCGACTGCACCGAGCCGGGACGATCGATCACGTAGATCTGCCGTTTGTCGCGAATGGGGAGGACGAGCTTCGGCGCCGGCGGCAGCGGAACGCGTTTCCACGATCCGAATGCTTTCGAAACGGCATCGCGCATCGTGGCGGCGTCGAAGTCGCCGACGATCACCAGCACCGCGTTGTTCGGAACGTAGTAGGTCGCCGCGAACGCCTTCAGCGACTCGCGTGTCACGTTCTTGATCGCGGCCGGATCGGGAACGTTGAAGCCGTACGGATGCCCGCCGAAGAGCGCCTTGTCGAGCTCCTCCTGCGCCAGAAAATCGGGCGACGAGCGCTCCTCCTCGATCTCCTGCGCGAAGTTGGTCTTCGCCAGCACGACCTCGGACTTCGGATACGCGGGATGCCGCGCGACGTCGCTGACGATGTCGAGCAGCTTCGGCGCGGAGTCGGCGAGCGATGATGCCGAAAGTGTGGTGGCATCGTTGTCGACGCCGATGGTCAGCGAGCCGCCGATCGAGCGCAGCTCCTGCTTGATCTGCAAACTCGTTCGCGTGGCCGTGCCTTCATTCGCGACGCGTCCGGCGAGCTGCGCCACGCCCGGCTGCGTCTTGTATGCAGTGCCGCGTCCCGCCAGCAGCGACAACGCCACGGTGATCTTCGGCACGTTGTGCAGCGGAGCGAGGACGACCGTCAAACCGTTGTCGAGCTTCGATTCGGAAATCGCCGGCCAGTTGATCGGCCGCGGCGGCGCGGGCGGGGGAGGCGTGGCCTGCGCGAAGACGTTTGCGGTGAGGAGCGTACAAAGAATGACGCGCTGAATCATTTCGCCTCCTTCGCCGCCGGGACGCGGTCGATCGCTGTTCGATTCGACGGCGCCAGATACCTTTGCGCGACCGACTGAATCTGCGCCGCCGTCACGGCGTCGAACAGCGGCAGCACCTTGTTGATCTGCGCCGGATCATCGCGAAAGAGCGCGAACGACGCCAGCAGGTTTGCCTTGCCGCCGGTCGTTTCCAGGCTGTCGTAAAAATTGGAGCGGAAGCGGACTTTCGCATCGGCCACTTCGCGCGCCGTCGGTCCGTGCTGTTGAAGGTCCGCCACGATCGCATCGACTTCGTGCAGGATTTCGTCGGCCGAGTGACCCGACTTGTAGGTCGTCCGCGACACCATCAGCATCGGACCGTCGTAATCGAACTCGTTGCCGAGCTCGTAGTTGATGCCGCCGCCCCAATCGATCGAGGTCTGTTTCTCTTTGACCAGGCGCTGATAGAAACGCGAGCTGTCGTCGCCCTGCAGGATGAAATCGAGCAGCACCGCCGGCGCAAAGTCGGGCGACTGCTGATCGGGGAGGTGATAGCCGATGGCCAGAGCCGGCAGATTGGCCAGCTTGTCGGTCTGATTGACGCGCTTCTCTTTCGTCTGCGCAGGCTCGCCGACGTCGGGACGCTTCGGAATGGTTTGCTGCGGAATCGAGGCGAAGTACTTGTCGACGAGCTTCCGCACCTCGCCCGGATCGACGTCACCGACGATGGTCAGCACCGCATTGTTCGGCGCGTAATACGTCTTGAAAAAGGTGCGGACGTCGTCGATCTTGGCGGCCTCGATGTCGTGCAGGTCGCCGTAAAAATTGTGCGCGTTGAACCAGTTCTGATTCGCGTTCTGCCAGAGATCGAGCCATTCGAAGGCGCCGTACGGCTGATTGAGAACGTTCGCGCGGACTTCTTCCGAAACGACGTTCTGCTGGTTCTTCAGATTGTCCGCGCTGACGTCGAGCGACCGCATCCGATCCGCTTCCAGCCACAGCGCAGTCTCCAGCCCCTCGGCCGGCAGCGTCTCGTAGTAGTTCGTGTAATCGAGCCGTGTCGAGCCGTTCAGATTGCCGCCGTTCGCTTCGACGATCTTAGCGTGCTCGAATTTCTTCACGTGCTCCGAGCCCTGAAACATCATGTGCTCGAAGAGATGGGCGAAGCCGGTCTGCCCCTTCGGCTCGACGCGAAATCCGATGCCGTAGTAAACCGCCACGGTCACCGTCGGCGCCGCATGCGCCTCGGAGATGACGACTTTCAATCCGTTCGGAAGCTTGTCGTAGACGACGGGAACGTTGACCGCCGCATGCGCGTGAGCGGCCGCGGCGAGCGAAACGGCCAGCCAGAGTCGGACGTTTTTCATGCGCGGAATCGTACATGGGCGGCTGCGAGGCAAGCGTGAACTTTGTGGCACAGACAAGAGTGTCTGCGCCACATCATCACTCGTCGAGCGCGCCGTCCGGCAACGCCACGCGCGCGCCCTGGATTGCGGCCACGATTCTCGGCACGTGCACGTGGCACGTCTCCACGATCACCGTCACTTTCCGCGGCGGCGTTCCGGCCACCGCCGTGCCGGCGACGAAGACGCCGGGCACGTTCGTCTCCATCGTCTCGGGATCGTAAACAGGTTGACGATCGTCGCCGTGCAGCGCGACGCCGAGCTGGTCGAAGAGCGTCGAATCCTGCCGGTAGCCGGTCAGTGCGAGGACGAAGTCGGCGTCGATTTCGAACTGCTCACCGCCGTCGACGGATGCCATGAGCACCGTCCCGTTGCGGATTTCCAGCGGCACGGTGCGCGGCAGATAGCGGATACGCTCGTCGCGGATCAGCGCGCGCACTTCCGGCAGCAGCCAGAACTTCACCACCTTCGGATCGAAATCATCGCGTCGATAGCTGAGCGTCACGTCCGCGCCGGCGCGCTGGCATCGCACGGCCGCCTCGACAGACGAATTGCGCCCGCCGACGATCAGCAACTTCTTCGCAAAGTAGGTATGCGGATCGTGAAAGTAGTGGCTGACGTGCGGCAGCTCTTCGCCCGGAATGTCGAGCAAGCGCGGCGCATGAAACGCACCGATGGCGATGACGACCTGCTCGACGCGATAGCGATGTTCGCCGTCGATGGCCTTCGTCATCAGCTCGAATCCGCCCTTTGGCAAGCGCGTCGTGTTGAGGACCCGCTCGTACGACCGGATCTCCAATTCGAACTGCATCACGATCGCGCGCAGGTAGGCGAGATACTCCTCGCGGGTGATCTTCTGCTGCGTCGCCGTCTGAATCGGAACACCCGCAAGGCCGAGCCGGTCCGAGCTCGAATGAAACAGCATCTCGATCGGATACCAGGCGATGGTCGTCCCGATCTGTCCCGCATCGAACTGGATGTAATCGATCCCGAACTGCTTGAACGCGACCGCGAGCTCGAGGCCGATCGGACCGGCTCCGATGATGGCGACTTGGTGCGTACGCATGCGCGGCCGAGTGTAGCCTGTCATCCTGAGCCGCCGAAGCCGCGGAGGCGAAGCCGTAGCGCGAAGGACGGTCGAAGGACGGTCGAAGGACCCCCTACGTACTTGCATCGTGAAAAAGCCCGTCCCGGGTTACCAGGGT
>JBAVBF010000651.1:0-11035 GCA_049586115.1 Thermoanaerobaculia bacterium
CACTCCGGCAGCGCCTCATCGCGTTCGACCGCGCGCCGCAGTTCATCGTTCGAGACCGTCGCGGTTCCCATCTTCATCACCACGATTCCGCCGGCGTAGTTCGCAATCTTCGCCGACTCGGCGAACGACGCACCCGCCGCAAGCGCCAACGTGAAAGCCGCAATGACCGTATCGCCGGCGCCCGTGACGTCCGCAACCTGATCCGTGCCATAAACCGGAATGAAGATCGGCTCCTCGCGCTCCCGTTCGAAGAGCGCCATGCCGCGGCTGCCGCGCGTGATCAACAACGCTTGGCTGCCGAGCTTTCCGCGCAACGTTTCGCCTGCCTGCCGCAGCCGGGCATCGTTGTCGCCGTTGAAAAGCGACGCTCCCGCTGCCTCGGCCGCTTCCTCTTCGTTCGGCGTCGCCGCGGTGATGCCGGAAAACTTGAGCAGGTCGTAACGCGAGTCGAGCGTGACCGGCTTGCCGGCCGCCTCGGACGTCAGCGCGCCTGCAAGCGGGTGGGTCACCGCGCCGTAGCCGTAGTCGCTGATCAAGGCAGCATCCGCAGTCGCCATCCGCGCACGCAGCATGCCGCGAAGTTGTTCGGCCTCGGCATCGGTCACGTCGCAATGATCCTCAATGTCATACCGAACGATCTGCTGCCGGCTCGCGTGCGGCATTCCGCCGAGGATGCGCACCTTCGTCGGCGTGTTGTAGCGCGCCGCGCGAACGACCCCGGCGCAATCGATGCCCTGTCCCGTCATCGAATCGACAAGCTGCTGCCCCTGCGCATCGTTGCCGAGGACGGACACCGGCATCGGCACGCCGCCGAGCGACTGGATGTTGTTGATGGCGTTGCCGCCTGCGCCGAGGAGCGTGTCGTCGCGATATTGGCGAAGGATCAGCACGGGCGCCTCGCGCGAGATTCGTTTCGGCGTGCCGTAAATGAATCGGTCGGCGACGATGTCTCCATACACGACGATCCGCCGCCCCTTCATCCCCTCGGCAATCTGCAGGAGACGCGTCCGCGCAAACACGCGCGAAGGATATCGGAATATCGTTGCCGCCATGCCCGCGCTGATCGAAGGCGTCGACTTCTACTACGAAGGCCCTTACCTCGTTTTCACGGAGAAGTTCCTTCGCGACCGCGGCTACTGCTGCGAGTCCGGCTGCCGCCACTGCCCGTGGGGATTCCGCAAGGATCAGAGAAGCGATGATCCGGCGGAAGTGACGGATCAGGATTAGTCGACGTTGCCGAGGTATGCGCTAAGTGCATCGACCAACGGTGGCAGGTCTGTTTCGACAATCGTCCATATGCGTGAGAGATCGATGCGCTGATAGTCATGTACGACCACGTTGCGAAGACCGACAGCCTCGCCCCAAGCCACGTTCGGCAGCGCGCTGCATGTATCGTCCGAAACTCTGTTTGCGGCTTCGCCGATCACCGTGAGGCAGCGGATCACGGCGTGCTGCATCGTGCGATCAGAGAGGAACTCCTCGCGACGATACGTTGAGCGATCGCGAGGGCATCCATCGCGTGCAGCCGCATATCCTCCAGGTAGCCGAGGTCACGCGACGTCAAGCATCACCGCCGACGAGAGGATCGCGCGTTTGCGGAAACGGTTTTCGCTGTGTTCAACGGCATCTCGTTCGATGAGATCAACGCGGCGTCGGAAGAGTCTCTCCAGTTCCCTCTGCATTTGGAGCCAGTTCGACAACGACCACGGCGCGTCGGGAGCGAGCGTCACAAGCCTCGCTCTCCGGTCCGAAGTCGTCACGCACGGCGCTGCCGAACAGAGAGAACTCGATGATGTTCCAGCGCCGGCAGAACTCGCGGAGTGTTTCTTTGTCGTACTCGATGGTGATGTTTGGCATCGGACGTTTAGTTTACTCGCGCCTTTGCTACGCGGACGCTTCGACAACATTCGGAGTCAAATCCGCTTCCGTAAGCTCGCGCTTCTCATCCCCGCTGAGGATGTTCTCGATGTCGATGAGGAGGTAGACCTCGTCCTCGTAGGGCACGATTGCGATCAGCAGCTCGCCGCGGATTCCGCGGATGATCGGCGGCGGCGGGAGCAATGCGTCGGTACTGACGTTGACGATGCGGCGGACCGCGTCGACTTTGATGCCGACGATGCCGGCGCTGCTGTGCGTGATGAGGACGAGCGGCTGGTCCGAGGGTTCTTCGAGTTGCGGGTAGAGGCGCGCGCGCAAATCGACGATCGGGATCACTTCGTTGCGCAGGACGATGATTCCTTCGATGAACGGCGGCGCGGTCGGCACGGTCGTCGAGCCGGTGTACGGGATGATCTGCCGCAAACCCATGATGTCGAGCACGAACGTCTCGAAGCCGACGGAGAACGTGATCAGCCGTAATTCCACGGCGCGCTCGGGCATGGCGTTCATTGTATGACCGACAACAGCGCGCTCCGTTCCTGCTCGACCAGCGGTTCGCCGAGGCGTTCCAGCTCCGCGCGCGTAGCGACTCCAATGCCGCGCAGCGTGCCGATCGTATAGAGCGTTACGTGATACGGCGGGCGCTCGATGACGATCTGAAGTTCGCGTTCGAGAGCGGCGAAGAAGTCGTCGGCGCCGCTGACGTCGCACATGCGGATGATCGTCCGCGTTTTCTCCTCACGCACTTGCCAGAACTCGTCACGAAGGGTGATGCCGAACGTGAGCCGCCGCGCTGCGCGTTTGATGACGTCGTCGGGATCGGGCGTCAGCGTGTGCATCGTGGTCGTGCCTGCGAGCGTGATGTGGAACTCGCGCTTGGCGCGCCAGTCCGCGCCTGCGAGATGGATCACGTCCGGAATTGGCGGATGATCGAAATGAACGATCGCGCCGCCGCCACGTCTGGTGAAACGACCTCGAAGCGCAATCATCCGCGCACGCGGAAGCGGCGGATTTCTTCGTCGAGACCGCGAATGGCCTGGGAGAGCAGCGTCAGCGATTCGCCCATCTCCATCGCGTAATTGCCGTTGCCCTCGGCGATCACGCGGACTTTTTCCATCGTCGCCACGATCTTTTCGCTCTCCGTCGCCTGCCCTGCTGCGACCTGAAAAATCTCGTGAATCATGTCGATCATCCGCTCGGCCGACGCGGAGATCATCGACGAGCCGGATCGCTGTTCGACCATCGCCTGGCGCACATACCGCGTCACCTCGCGCATCGACTCGACCGCGTTCATGATGTGGTCCGAGCCCTGCGCCTGCTGCGTCGTGGCCTTGTTGATCTGACTGACCAGCTCCTGCAGGCGCCCGACCGATTGCGTGACGGTCTCACTTCCTTTGGCTTGTTCGCGCGTGGCGGCGGCGATTTCCTTCCCCATCTCCGACGCTTTCGTCGACGACTCGAGAATGTTGTTGAGCGCCTTGCCCGCTTCATGCGAAAGCGAGACACCGTCCGCGACCAACTTCGTACCGGCGGACATCGAGCGGAGCGCGTTGCCGACTTCGTCCTGCACTGAGCGAATCAGGTTCGCAATCTCGCGCGTCGACGAGGCAGTGCGTTCGGAGAGATCGCGAATTTCCGCGGCGACGACGGAGAAACCCTTGCCGTGCTCGCCCGCGGATGCCGCGAGGATCGCTGCGTTCAGCGCGAGCAGGTTGGTTTGCTCGGCGATGTCCTCGATGACGTTGAGAATCTTGCCGATCGCCGTCGAACGTTCGCCGAGGCGCGTGATGACCGCGTTCGACTCGGAGACGGAGTGGCGAATCTGCTCCATGCCGTCGATCGTTTCGCGCACTGCTTTCATCCCCGACTCCGCGGCATCGGCCACGGCAAGCGCGAGGTCGTAGGACCTGGCGGCGTTCGACTCGACCTGCGCGATGGATGCGCTCATCTCAACCATCGACGATGACGTGTCCGTAACGAAGTTCGAAAGGAAGTCGACGTTCGAGTCGACCTCATTGATCGACGTCGCCATCTGGCCGGTAGCCGAGGCGGTGTCTTCGACGGAGTTGTAAAGCGTGTCGGTGTGGCGGCTGACTTCCTCGATCGAGGCCACCATCTCCAGCATCGACGACGACGTCTCCTCCGACGCAGCGGAGAGCGCCTCGACGTTGTCGGTGATTTTGCGGACACCGTTGTTGAGTTGATCGATGGAGTGATAGGTGCTGTCGATCATCGAGCGCTGCTCGTCGACGCGTTCGGTCACGGTGCGCGACCGCGAGCCGACCGTTTCGACGACCGTCTTCAGCTGCGCCTGCGAGCGGACCAGTTTGGAGACAGTCTTCTCGAGGTGCGCGGCCATGCCATTGAATGCGGCAGCGAGTTCGCCTATCTCATCGCTGGATTCGATCTCGGCGCGTTGCGTCAGATCTCCGTTCGAAAGGTCTCGCGCATTGTCAGCGAGGCGAAGGATAGGGCGAATGAGGATACGCGATCCGATCCAAGCCAATCCCACGGAGATGCCCAGCGCCAACAGCGCGACGGCGAGGTTCGACCAGCGCAAGCGGTTGACGACAGCCTCGGTTTCGCGTTCATTTGCCACGAGGCGGAACGATCCGGCGCCGCTGGCGAAGGGGACGGTGAACTGGTGCAGCGGTGCACCCGCTGCGTCGCGCAGATCCGTCCGTCCTGTAGCCAGCGCCAGACCCGTTGGCGGCGTGCCTTGGGACGCGACGATGCGTCCGTCCGCCGCAACGAAGTCGGCATAGTTGATCCATGGCCGCGAATCGACGTCTTTCGCGATCGCGCGAAGCTCGTCAAGCCTCCCGTTTTGCATCGCGAGATCGCCCGCAACCGAGATGGTGCGGGAGAATGCTTCGGTGCGTTCCAGCAAGTGGTTCTGCACCGTGCTGCGTACTCGCCACTGTTCGACACCCACGACGAGCATGGCGATGAGGAAC
The DNA here is from genome assembly GCA_049586115.1 of Thermoanaerobaculia bacterium. Taxonomy (GTDB): domain Bacteria; phylum Acidobacteriota; class Thermoanaerobaculia; order Gp7-AA8; family Gp7-AA8; genus JADGNZ01. The sequence goes on from JBAVBF010000651.1 coordinate 4,836, forward strand.
GTCTGCAGCACGAACGCGAGAACCAGTTTCGGACGAAGGCCGACGCGACGTCGCGGGTGTTCCGTTGAAGCGCCGGAGAGCATGCGGATGGCCGGAAGTGTAGCGTATGGCGCTGCGCTATCATCCGCGCATGCCCCTCATCCGCTGCGCGAAGTGCGGGCAGGCGTACGACGTGCCTGGCGTGATCGCCGTCCGCCTGCCGACATCGATCGCCACTTGCGCGTGCGGCGAATGGCTCTCCGGCAGCAAGGCCGCGCTCCTCGCTCGCCTCGGCAATCCCGACGGAGTCAAGGAGGTCGACCTGCAGCCGTACAAGGTGGAGCGAGCCGAAACGCAGGCGCCCTCCGCCGACCCGCATCAAGCGCCGACGCTCGGTGCGCCGCGATCGATCCGTGTGACTGCACGCGGCGCTCATGATCCGATCGACACCGTCTTCACGATCGGTCTGCATCCACTCTGGATCGGGCGCGCCGGATCGCACGTGGAGCTGGCAGAAGCGGAGTTGTCGATTCGCCACTGTTCGATTTCGTTGAACGGTAGCAATCTCGTGCTGCGCGATGCGGCTTCGCACACGGGCACCTTCCTCGACGGACAACCGGTCAAAGAAGCAATGATCACCGAGGGCATGCACGTGCTGCGCGCCGGCACCGCTCTCGTGACGATCGAGCCGACGGATGAAAAGGGCATTGCGGTCGAGCCGATTCGGCTGGACGGGCCGAAACCACTCGAAGAGGCGGAACTGGTTCACAGGATCACGCAACGCACCGCGGCACAGAACGCGTCGGCGCGGCCGGTACTGGTCTGCATCGGCGGCCCGCTGAATGGTCAGGAGTTCGAGATTCCTCAGAGCGGCCTGGTCGTCGGACGCGAAGGACACGTTCGCGTCCCCGACGAGTTTCTCTCCCGCCGCCATTTCGAAGTGGGACCCGACCCCGACGCAACGATCCGCGTCCGCGACCTCGGCAGCCGCAACGGCACCTACCTCAACACGCTTCCGGCCCAGAACACGAAAGTGCAGAGCGGCGATGAGATCCGCGCGGGTGTGAACCGCTTCCGCATCGAATACCGATAGGTCCGCCTACCAAAATTCGCGGCTTGACGGCATCGCGGCATCTTCAGATACTCCGCCGATCCAATCGAGGGGAGTGTGCGGGAATGAGCAGGTTCGCCGAAGACGCGGCGGCCCGCATCGTGCGGTCGCTGTCCGCCTCATTCAAAAGAAAACTGACGATCGTCGACTCCGCGTCGGCAGACGCCGAGCGCTCGTTCGCGTTGTCGCCGGCGATTTCGATCCAGTTCGAACAACCGCTCGCCGCTGCCTCGCGCGAACTCGTGAATGAGATCGCATCGCTGATCCGCTTCGCAGATGAGCGCGACGAACGCGTTTGCGAGCTACAGGAACACCTGGCGACTCTGGAATCAGCGAACGCGGAACTGCTGCGCAGGAACAGCGCGCTTTCCGAAATCTCGGCCCGCGATGCACTGACAGGCCTCTACAACCGCTGGTATGTGATGGAGAAGATCGACAGCGAGATGAATCGCTCGCTGCGGCATCGCTCGCCGGTGTCGTTGATCATGCTGGACATCGATCACTTCAAACGGGTTAATGACTCGTTCGGCCACAGCGCCGGCGATCGCGTCCTCCGCTCCGTCGGACAAGTGCTGCGCGACAGTTGCCGCGTGTACGACGTCGCGGGGCGGTACGGCGGCGAAGAGTTCTGCGTTGTTCTGCCGGAGACCAGGGTCGGCAACACCACGGTGGTCGCCGAACGCATTCGGGAGCGTCTTGCCGCGAGCCGCTTCGAAGTCGGCAGCGACTCCGTCGTGGTCACCGCGTCGATGGGCATCGCCGGCGTGGACTCGATCGAATCGGATGGCGTTCTGAATCCGGCGATGCTGATCGATCGCGCGGATCAGGCGCTTTACTCCGCCAAACACCACGGCCGCAACCGCGTCGAGATGTGGGACGCCGGGATGCAGGGCGCAGAACTGCTGCACTAAGCCGGCGAGGCGGGCGGCGCTGGTTGCCCAGGGCTCGGCCGACACTGCATCGAGAAAATCACGCCCCGTCTACGCTGTTCGCGCAGACGAATCAGTTTCGCGACGCCAGCATCTGCCAATCCGGATCCTCGCTCACGTAACGCGGAGGACGTTTGTGCCGCGGCTCGTGAACGTCGGACGCGGTTTCGATCATCAGTTGAAACTTGGCGAGCAAGGAACGCTGCGAATGTTTCGGCAGCGACTGCAACTCGTCGATGAGCCGCGCCGTGGCGAACTGCTCCGGATCGAGCTCCCACGGCGCGATCTGCTTCTCCACGCCGCCGCCGAAGAATTCGGCCTCGCTCATCTCATAGACGGCCAGCAGGCGCTTCAACTGGCAGAGCTTCATCGCGCCGACGCGCTCGCCCGTTTCGAACGAGCTGATGGTCTTCTCGCCGACACCGGAGAGACGCGCTGCGTCTTTCTGGCTCAGACCTTTGAGCCGGCGGATTTCACGAAGTTTGAGTACGAGATCCATGTTGATCCTCACTTTCGCGATCAGAAACGGCGCATCAGACCGACGACGACGCCTTGCACGGCGACATCGCGCGCAGCGGCGTAGATCGGATGCATCATCGAATTGGCAGGCTGCAGGCGAATCTTCTCGCCTTCGCGGTAGAGACGCTTGAGTGTGACTTCGCCGCTGACGTTGGCGACGACCATCTCGCCGTTATCCGCCTGCTCGCGACGGGCGATGATCACGTAGTCGCCGTCCATGATGCCGTCGTCGATCATCGAGTCGCCACGGACCTTGAGCACGTAGTTCTCGCCGCGGCTGGTGAGCCGCTCCGGAACGGTGATGGTTTCGTCGGAGATTTCGACCGCCAGCGGCTGGCCGGCAGCGATGTAGCCGAAGAGCGGCAACTCGAGCGCTCCACTGGAAACCGCAGCGTCAGGCCGCGCCGTCTGCTCGACCACCTCGACGCCGCGCTTCTGATTCCAGTCCCGCTTGATCAGCCCTTTCTTCTGCAGCAGCGAAAGGTGCTTGTAGACAGTGCCGTACGAAGAGAATCCGAAGTGATCGCAGATCTCGCGGTGAGTCGGTGTAACCCCACGCTCTTTCTGGAAGTCCCGGATGAACTGCAGGATGTCGCGCTGACGCTCAGTCAAATACGTCATTTCCGCCTCGTTGAAGCAATGTAGGCGGTAACAAAGCGAAAGTCAAGCGTAAGTTGGCGAAAGTTGCTGGGCGCGCAGACCGCACGTCAAAACGCGGTTGTGGGCTTCTTCGAAGAGTCTTTCTTGCGCTGCTCCCACTCCGTTGTTTGAATCATTGCGAAGTTGAAACGGTCGGTCCCGTCGCCGTGCACCGTAATGAGCATGGAGGCGTTTCTCCATTCGGCCGACTTCAGGATGTATTCGTAGGGCACGTATGGGCCCACCGGAACACCTAACAGGTTGTATCGCGCCGATCGAACGCCCTTGCTTCGTGTCTTCCAGGTCACGGTCGGAGGGCCATATTTGTCTGAAAATGCCCCAAGAAAGTCGGCGTAGCTCGGCCCTGGCATTACGACTCCCATCGATGTTTGCGGATAGAAGCGCACAGCCACGAGTTTCCCGTCGCTGAATTGATAGAAGTCTTCGACCGTCAAGCCATTCACGATGAACCGAGCGTCATTTTTGGTTGCTCGGCATTCGCGGTAGTGCGTTCCGTCGTAACTCTCATCCCGACACTTCACCGGTCCGAATGCAGCAACCATGTCTTTCTCTGACGCGCCGAATGCCAGGCCTCGGAACGCCGAAGGACTCTGTGTCCACGGGCTGCCACTCTCTGCTTTGTCAAAGACTTCGGATGTTGATGATTCCTGACCAAACACGCCAGCCACAAGGGCTAGACCAAGAGCAACGGCGATGGATTTCGTCAAATCGCAGGTGGTTTTCATGCGCTCTATGAGGGACACGCGTTCGCTTTCTGCCAAGCGCTAACTGGCGGATGGGTCGAGTGGGGGGCGAAATTGCATCCGAGAGCGAAGCGATGTTGCGACGATCGACGAGTCTTAACGAACCGCGCGCGATCACTTCGCCGTTGGTTCTACCCGATTTTCCGCACGTCTTTTGCCTCGAGACCCTTCTTTCCTTCGACCACTTCGAACTCCACGCGGTCGCCTTCGGCGAGTGAGCGGAAGCCTTCGGCGACGATGGAAGCGTGGTGGACGAAGACGTCGGGGCCTTGCTCACGCACGATGAATCCGTAGCCTTTTGCGTCGTTGAACCACTTGACGGTGCCTTGTTCTTTTTCTGCCATGGATGCCATTCTAGCCGGAGATGGCGTGGTTCAGGGACTGCTCGAGGGCCGGATAGGCGAATTCGAATCCTTCGTCCTGTGCACGCTTCGGCAGAAGCCGCTGTCCGCCAAGGAGCATCTCGTCCGCCATTTCGGATCCGAGGGCAAGCCGAAGAACGAAAGCGGGTGTGGGCAGGATCGAGGGGCGGTGCAGGACGCGGCCGAGAGTGCGGGCGAAGTCGCGGTTGCACGCGGGATTCGGCGCGGTGGCGTTGTACGTGCCGCGCGTGGCGTCGCGATCGATCGACCATTCGATGATGCGCAGGATGTCGTCGCGATCGATCCACGGCATCCACTGCCGGCCGCTGCCCATCGGACCGCCGGCGCCGAGGCGGAACGGAAGAAGGAGTTTGGCCAGCGCGCCACCGTTTCTCGCCAGGACGATTCCGAAGCGAAGGATCACGAGGCGCGCAAACGGTTCCGCTCCGCGCGCCAACTCTTCCCACGTCTTCGTAACCTCGGCGAGGAAGCCGGAACCGGGAGTCGAGCGCTCGTCGAGCGATTCGTCGCCGCGATCGCCGTAGAAGCCACTGGCCGAGGCGCTGATGAAGGTTCGCGCGTGATCGGGTTTGCCTGACATCGCCGCGACGAGCGCGGTTGTCGCATCGACGCGGCTCTGCATGATTCGTTTCTTACGCGCAACCGTCCATCTGCCGCCGCCGACGTTTTCGCCGGCGAGGTTGATGACGACGTCGGCGTTGGCGACGTCGTCGGACCAACTCCCTTGCGACGGCGGATTCCAGGCGATGGCGTGGCCGGCGCGGACGTTCGATGGGTTGCGCGTCAGGACGGCCACGTCATCACCGCGGGCAAGGAGACGGCGGACGAGCGGCTCACCGATGAACCCGCTGCCGCCGGCAACGACGATTCGTTTCATCCGCGCATTCTGCGCCAAAAAAGAATCGCCCCGCCTGAGCGATGGCGGGGCGAAATCGAGGAGAGGGGTAGGAGATCAGGTCTTTTTCGCGCTCACAATGTTGGACGAGCGATCCGAGGAAAGGTTTCACTGCACGCGCGACCGCGCGGACACGCGGCGCGGATCGGTGGCGCCCTCCGGCTTCCGCAACGCGGCGAAGGCGATCATGGCGGCGTTGTCGGTGCAGTAGCGCTTCTCCGGCAGACGGATGATGACGCCGCGTTTTCCAGCCCAGGCGGACAGCCGTTCGCGTACCGCGGTGTTTGCCGCGACGCCGCCGGCAACAGCGACTTCCGTCGGCTTGGGAGTATCCAGTTGCGACCAGATGACCTCCAGCCGATCGAATAGCTGATCGATGAGTGCTTCCTGAAACGTGGCGCAGAAATCGGCCAGCAATTGCGGGTCGCCGCTCGCGCTGATGCCGTGTTCACGCGCGAGCCGGATCGCACCGGCTTTGATGCCGGAGTACGAAAAGTCGGCCGACTTTTCATTGAACTGCGGCATCGCGAAGTGGAACCGCTTCCGATCGGCACGGCCGCCGTTCGCATGCTTCTCGATCTGCGGACCGCCGGGATACGGCAGGCCGATGAACTTGGCGACCTTGTCGAAGGTCTCGCCGATGGCGTCGTCGCGCGTGCGGTTGAGCATGGTGATGACGCCGCCGCGCACGTCGTAGATCGACGAATGGCCGCCGGAGATGACGAGGCTTAGAAACCGTTCCGGCAGCGGGATCGACGCGCCCTCGCGTTGCAGATACGGCGAGAAGATGTGACCTTCGAGGTGGTTGACCGGAACGAGCGGGATTCCCAGTCCATACGCGAGGCCCTGCGCACCGGCGACGCCGACGAGCAGCGCACCGATGAGGCCGGGGCCGGCGGTGACCGCGATGCGCTCAACGTCCTTCCAACTCAAGTTCGCATCGGTCAGCGCACGCGTGATCAGCGGAAAAAGATGCTGCAG
>JBAVBF010000652.1:0-2981 GCA_049586115.1 Thermoanaerobaculia bacterium
CAGAAGAGCCGCTGCCTCGAACCGGAGGTGATTGCCGCGTTCGTGGCTGGCAACCTCTCGGGGACGGAATTGGAGATGACGGTCGAACACCTTCGAGACTGCGAAGACTGCCGCGAAATCGCCGCCGAGAGCGCGCGAGTCGCTCGCGAAGGGGTTCTAGCCGTGATGCCGCCGCCGAAGACGCATCCCCATCCGCTTTCGCCATGGTGGTTGACGTTGGCGGCTGCGGCACTAGCCGGCATTGCCTTCCTGGCGTACCACACCATCGCCGGCAGTCACGTCAATCGCAGCATTCGACGACTCGCCGCGGCCTCGCCGCGCGATGAGCGATACGTGGAGCCGCGGCTTTCCGGCGGATTCCCATGGGCGCCTCTCCACTCGAGCACGCGCGGTGCTGATGATGCGAGGGACCCGGAACGCCTGCAGTTGATCGGTGTCGCCGGCGAGGTTCTGAAACAGACCGCCTCTGACACGTCCGCGAAGGGCCGTCACGCCGCCGCCGTCGCCGATCTGCTCGCGGGTGACGTCACCGAAGCCGAGAATGTACTCACCAGCGCTGCCGCGACCGCGGGTGATGCGCAGTTGTGGAGCGATCTCTCCGCCGTTCGCTACACGGCAGCTGTGCAAACTGGCGACGGCGCGCGCCTCGCGGAGGCGTTGGCCGCGGCCGACGCCGCTCTCCGCATCGACCCTCAATCGCACGAGGCTCTTTTCAATCGCGCACTGATCATCGAACGCCTCGGGCTCCGCGATCAGGCGCGTACCGCCTGGGAACGGTACCTGTCGCAGGACACGAATTCAGAATGGGCGCAGGAGGCTCGGGCGCATCTTCGTGGGCTGACTCCCCTGACGCGGTTTCGCGAAGAGTTGACGCAGCGCTACGCGGCGCTGCAGAACGATGCCGCTGCCGCGCGTGCGCTGGCGCGGGAACATCCGCAGGAAGCGCGGGTGTGGGGCGAGACAGAAATCCTCGGCCGGTGGGCGGAGGCGGCACGGACTGGCGATCCCGCGGCCGAAAGACATCTCCGCGTCGCACGCGCATTCGCCGACATCCTCAGGCCTCACGGGGAGAAGATGCTCACTGACGCGATCGATGCCATCGATGACGCGGACGCAGCGAGTAAGACAGTTCTCGCCGAGGCTCACCTGCGATTTCGCGAGGCGCAACGCCTCTATCGCTCCGGCCAGCCGGCGGCGGCCGAGGCGATGTTCGGAGATGCGCGCCGCGGTTTCCAGCGCGCTGGTAGTCCGGTGGCACTGCTCGCTGCTTACTTCGCAGCCAACACGGCGTACGACCAGGGCCGCGTCGGCGAAGCGCGGGCAACGCTGGAGCAGCTGTACGCCTCGGCGCCCGCCGAGTACCCGGCGTATCAGGCACAGGTGGGATGGCAGCTCGGCTTGGCGCGCGCCTCGGCCGGCCAGTGGGGCGACGCGATCGACGTTCTCTCGCGCAGCGTTGCATCCTTCGAACGGCTCGGCGAGCTCGCATACGCGAATTCCGTCCGCGACATCATGGCCGAGGTATACGACCGGCTCGGTGAAAGCCGCCTCGCGTGGAGTCATCGCCTCGTCGCGCTGCAGGCGCTCGGACGAAGCGAGCCGTTGCGCCTCCGCGTCGCGCTCGACGCTGCTGCACGTGGCGCCGCTCTCAATCGCGACTGGCCCGTGACCGTGTCGCTCCTCGGCCTCCGCCTCGAAGCGCTCCGCGGCGTCAATGACAACCTCGGTCAGGCGGAGACGTTGCTTGACCGCGCCCGCGTCGAAGCGCGCATTGGAAACCGCGGTGCCGCGGGCGCCGACTTCCATGATGCCGATGGGTTCATTCGTCTCATCGCCGATCGCACCAGCCGCGAGCGTGTGGAGGCTGACGCGATGGCCGTCAAGGCGCTGCTCGTCGACAACCGAGCAGAGGCGCTGCCGCTGCTCGCAGAAGCGATCGACTTTCACCGCGGCAAGGGTCGGAGGATGTTCCTCCCGGAGTTGCTGCTGCAACGCGGGCGCGCCTTCGTCGCGGTGAAACGAAACGATGAAGCTGCGGCCGACTTCGAGGAGGCGATTCGCGAGATCGAAGCACAACGCCGCGCGGCCGGCGCCGCGGATGATGGCTTCGCCACGTTCGCGGTGGGAGCCGATCTCTACGAAGAAGCGATTTCGCTCGCATCGCGCCGAGGGGACGTGAACGGCGCCTTCTGCTATGCGGAGCGTTCACGCATCACTGCGGCAGACCACGTCGCCCCTCTCAGCTTTCCTGTCGCGAAGCACGGCAACGTTGTGATCGAGTACGCAACGCTTGCCGACCGGCTGCTGATCTTCCTCATCGATGAGAAGGGCCTTCACTCGGTCGAGCGACTGGTCGGGCGCGACGCACTGGTCCTCGCTTCCGACGCCGTGGTGACCGCCGCTTCGAGCAACAACTCCGCTCAACTCCGGCGCACCGCGTCGCGTCTCTACCAGGACCTCATCGGACCTGTTGAGGCAGAAATCCATGCAGCCGGCAAGGTGGTGTTCGTTCCCGACGCCGCGCTTGACGCCGTGCCGTTCGGCGCGCTCGTCGATGCAGACGGCCACTTCTTCCTCGAGAATCACGCAGTCGTCTCTGCACCGAGTGCGGCATGGACGCTCGGTTCCACAGCGGCGGACATGCCATCGAGCAGCGCGCGGCTGTTGCTGATGGAAGGCGCAACGGCGTCAGGGTCCGAGACGTTGTCCTCAACGCGGCGAGAAGCCGATGCGGTGGTCGCTGCGTACGGCGGGGCCGCGGATCGATTCCCGCACGGCGGTGATCGCTCCGAATTTGAAACGCGCGCCGCGAATGCGGACGTCGTACATTTCGTCGGTCACGCCGCCGCTCCGGACGAATCGAATGACGCGGCGCTCATCACGTTGCACGGCGAAGGCTTCGACCGCAGATTAACGGCGGCGGAGATCGCCGCAATGCGCTTCTCGCGGACACGCGCGGTGGTGCTCGCGGCCTGCGGCAC
>JBAVBF010000653.1:0-2277 GCA_049586115.1 Thermoanaerobaculia bacterium
CTACGAAGCATTTTGAGACGCAGAATCAAATCAGCGATCCAAAACGCGTCTCGGGTTTCTACCGCCCCAACTCGTACAGATACTCCACGAACGACATCACCGCGCCGTCGAGGCCTTGCACGTTCGGCGTTGATGACTCGATCACGTAGTACTCGTCCGGAGCGTGCGCGCCGCTGCCGTGGCCGAGTCCGAAGTGGCCGGCGGCGAGGCTGAGCGGCGGGTTCGTGAAGACATAGCCGGGATACGAGCCGGCGTTGCGCGGCCAGAGGACGGGATCGATTCCGGCGCGCTTCAACACGGCCACCTGCGACTGAATCAGCGGCGCCGTCGCGGCAGTCCCGGTCGGATCGTAGCCGCCGGTGACGTTCACTTCGATATCGCCGAATCCGCGCTTCGCAAGATGCGCCTTGAGCGCGGCCACGGCGTCATCCTTCTTCATGTCGGGCACGAGGCGCATGTCGATCTTGGCTACGGCGCGATGCGCGAGAATGGTCTTGCCACCCGGTCCGGTGTAGCCGCCGACGAGACCTTCGATATTCACGGTCGGCTGCGACTCCAGTCGCTCATTCGCCTGCTGCCACGAAAGATCGTCGATCCAATGCTGCACGCCGAGGGACTTCTTCGATTGCGCTTCGCTGCGGCGCGATGACGCGGCGGCAATCATCGCCTTCTCGTCGGCGTTGAGCGGACGCGGCGTCGGGTAGTTGTCGATGGCGATCGTGTTGCCGTCGGCGGAAACCAGCGTATCGAGCGCTTTCACCAAATGCCACGCGGGGCTATCCACCATCGCCTTCAAAGACGAGTGGATGTCCTTGGCCGGACCGCGTCCCCACTTCTCGCCGCTCGATACCAACTCCAGTTCCACCACACCTTTCGCGCCGAGGGAGACGGTGACGATGCCGTCGAGGTCCTGCGAAGCAGCGGGCATGAACACGCCGCTGCATTTACGCAACGCCGCTTCCACCTCGGGGCGATGAACGAGCTGGCCGATATGCGGCGAGCCGATCTCCTCCTCCCCTTCCGCGACCATGACCAGGTTCACCGGCATCTTCCTGCCGGCGCCGCGAATCGCATGCAGCGCGGCCAGGAACGCGGACTCCGGTCCCTTCTGGTTGACGGCGCCTCGGCCGACGATGACCTTGCCGACGTTCGGCTTATCGACGAGACGCGCCTCGAGCGGCGGCGACGTCCACTCCGCCGGATCGAACTGCTTGACGTCGTACATGAAGTAGAGCCCGACCGTCTTCCGCGCACCGGCGTCGAGCGTGGCAAAGACGCCCGGCTTGCCGTCAGTCGTGAGCACGGTGACCTGCTGAAAGCCGGCTTCGCGCGCGAGTTTGGCCATGTATTCAGCGCCAGCGGGAAAGTTGCGGTCCTCGGCGGCAATCGACGGCAGCGCGATCCAATCCTGCAATCGTTTGACGGCTTCGTCGTGACGCTTGGCGACTTCGCGTTTGATGTCGGACAGGTCGTCGGCAATTGCAGCGTTGGCGGTGACGAGGATGGCGAGTGCGATCAGAGCACGTTTCAAAATTGACCTCCACACGATCCGGACGTTCGGGTGGCGGATGCTACCGCGCGCTCCACGCACTTACAATCGAGCTTCGCAACGCTGGAGGACTCCGATGAAAACTCTCTTCGACGATGCCGATCGCGCGTCGCTGCTCAACCGCCTCGACGCGCTTCAAGCCGATACGCCGCGGCAATGGGGAAAGATGAACGCCGCGCAGATGGTGACGCATTGCGCGCGAGCGCTGGAAACCGGCACCGGCGACCGCCCAATGAAACAGAAACTGATTGGCAAGATCCTGATGCCGTTCTTCCGAAAGTCGATCCTCGGCGAGAAACCCTTCAGCCGCAACGGCCCCACCGACCCATCATTCATCGTCGCCGACGACCGCGAGTTCTCAATCGAACGCCAGAAGCTTGTGGACTTAATCGCCAAATTCGTCCAGCGCGGCCCCGATGCCGCGCGCAAAGAAACCCACGCCTTCTTCGGCACGATGACCGGCCAGGAGTGGGGCGAAACGATGTACAAACACATCGACCACCATTTGCAGCAGTTCGGGTTGTAAGCGGGGACAGCCGTGCAACGCAAAACGGTCGCGGGCCGTTTCAGTGGCGTCTGAGGAAGGCTCCTGGAGCCGTTGAGCGGATTTGAACCGCTGACCTGCTGATTACGAATCAGCTGCTCTACCAACTGAGCTACGCCGGCCAGGCGGACGCTGATTCTACCACGCAGCGCCGGCCGCCTGATATCGCCAGGAAAATCAGCGG
>JBAVBF010000654.1:0-1848 GCA_049586115.1 Thermoanaerobaculia bacterium
GTCAATATCGCATCTCGCGTTCAAGGACTGGCGACGTCGCGCTCTATCTTTGCGACGAGACGGGTAGTTACTGACACCGAAACCTCGAAGCTATTGCAATCAAACGGGATCGCTGCAACCCCGGAGAAGCGCTCACTTCGCGGTATCGCCAAGCAGGTCGAGATTTTCGAAATACCCTAACGAGCCAAGGAAAAAGTAAGAAGGAAGAACTAAGAAGTAGGGCTGGCGATCCAGCGATTCCTTAGAAGTGCTGGCCGACGTATTCCCACATCTGGTGATGCCAGTAGGGCCATTCGTGGCCGCCTTTCGGGCCCCAGTCGTCGAGGTGATGGGCAATCCCTCGGCTCGCAAGCACGGCGGACATTTGGTAGGTCGGGCCGGGCACTTCCCACGGTCCACAGCCGGTGGCGAGGTGGATGTCGCAGCTCGCTAACTGGTGGAGAAACCAGGGATCGTTCTGGTTGGCCATATAGTCTACGGGGTTATTGAAGTAGAAATTGTCGTCGTACATCCCGTCCATGGAATCGCGCAAATCGTAAACGCCGGAGAGCGCGTAGCAGCGCTTCACGCGGTCGGGATGTTTGAAGAGGGTATTGGCCGCGTGGTAGGCGCCGAGTGATGCGCCGTAAGTGGTGATCGCGATACCGCCCGTCTGGCACACAGAGTCGATGAAGGGGATGACTTCGCTCGCGACGTAGTCGTCGTATTGCGCCTGGAGCCAGCTGCGGTGGAAGGGGTGCGCTCCTTTGTTGCTGAACGAATCGCTCTGGACTCCGTTGATGGAGAAGAACCGGATCCGCCCCTGCTCGATATAAGGGCTGAGCGTTCTGACCATGCCCTGGCCTTCCTGTTCGTGCTCGTCGCCCATGCTGGTGGGGAAGGCGAGAATGGGCATGCCGTAATGGCCGTAAACATTGACGCCCATTTCGCGGCTGAGACGATGTGAATACCAACTGTGATGGTCGCGTTGCATAGCGGCGAGAATAGCGGGTTGGCCGCCATGCTCAAGCCTGGTGTAGCGCTGGCGACATGCTTGATCGGCGTGGGGCAAAACTCAAGCAGGGTTGCCAGCGGCGGCACCGGTCTTCCAAAACGTCGCGATCCCGTCGGGGTTTTCGTTGCTCGCGCATGCTCACAGACACAACTCTGCTATCGTCAAACATTATGAAACATAAGGGTTTGATTTTCATTTTGGCGTTGGCGTCGTCGGCGTTTGGGCAGCCGGCGCCTGTCGCCGATCGCGTCTCCAAACAGAACGCGTTATTCGAGGAGTTTTATCAGACAGGGCTGAAGAATTCGCCCGAGCGCGCGACATCGTTCGGCGATTACCGCTACAATTCGCTGCTTGGACAATATTCGTTGGAGGAGATCGCCCGCCAACATGCGGAAGCCGATGATTTTCTAAAGCGGCTGAAAGCAATCGCGACCGACGGGATGGGCGACAACGACCTGCTGAGTCATCGCCTGCTGGAGCGGCAACTCGAGCGAGAGGACGTCAACTACAGCCTGAAGAATCATGAGATGCCAGTGAACCAGCAAAATGGCGTCCACACCCGGCTGGCTGATTTGGCGCTGAGCGTGCCCTTCGATTCCGTGCCGCATTACGAGGATTACATTTCCCGGCTGCACCAAATCCCGCGCGTCCTCGATCAGACGACCCAGGTGATGCGTCAGGGCCTCAAGGACGGGTTGATGCCGCCCAAGCTCGTGCTCGAGAAACTGCCCGGCCAATGCGACGGCATCGTCAGCGCCAATCCGTTCCTCCTGCCGACGAAGAAATTCCCGACTGAGTTTTCGGATGCGGATAAGAAGCGGCTGACCGATGAGATCACGAAGGCGATCAACGAC
>JBAVBF010000655.1:0-4417 GCA_049586115.1 Thermoanaerobaculia bacterium
CGTTCCAGCCGGGCGAGGTCCGCGTCTGCGCCGCCTGCCACGGCGTGAACTCACACGATCAACTGGGCGCACCCGCTCCGACGAACTCGCCCGAGGCGCTGCGATCGCTGCTGCGTGCGTGGAAGGCATCGCAGACCACGCCGCCACGCCGTCGCGCAGCTGGGAAATGAGTCAGATCGCCTCGATGTACGCCGTCTCGCCGTGCAACGACCGATCGAGGCCTTCGAGTTCGTCGGACTCCTGGACCTTCACCGGTGTGATGCGATCGATCAGCCAGAGCATTCCGTAGGTGAAGACGAATGCCCAGGCCGAGGAGATGGCTACGGCGGCGAGCTCCACGAGGAAAAAGTGAGGATTGCCGCGCAGCAGACCATCCACGCCTGCAGGATTGAACGCCGTCGTCGCGAAGATGCCGCAGAGGATGATGCCCAGGAAGCCGCCGACGCCATGAACGCCCCAGACGTCGAGCGCGTCATCCCACTTCAAGCGGTTCTTGAGCGCCACGGCGTAAAAGCAGACGGCACCGGCGATGAGTCCGATCAGACAGGCAGTGGCTGGCGATACGTATCCCGCGGCCGGAGTGATCGTGGCCAGTCCGGCTACCGCGCCGGTCAGCAGGCCGAGGAAGCGCGGCTTGCGGAACTGCATCCAGTCGAGGCAAAGCCACGCCATCGCTCCGAAGCTGGCGGCGATGTCGGTGTTGAGAAAGGCGACGGCGGTGACCGAGTCGACGCGGAATTCGCTTCCCGCGTTGAAGCCGTACCAGCCGAACCAGAGCAGTCCGGTGCCGAGGGCCACGAGCGGGATCGAGTGCGGCCCGCGATCTTCGACCTTGCGTCTTCCGACATACAGGACGGAGGCGAGAGCGGCGATCCCGGCGATGTTATGCACCACGATTCCGCCCGCGAAGTCGAGCACGCCCCATCCGGCCAGGATTCCGCCGCCCCAGATCATGTGCACAAAGGGGAAGTAGACGCAGATCAGCCAGGCGGTGAGAAAAAGCATGTAGGCCTTGAACGTCACGCGGTTGGCGAAGGCGCCGGTGATGAGAGCCGGTGTGATGATGGCGAACATCATCTGGTAGGCACAGAAGACGATCATCGGGATCGAGGCGTTGATCGGAGACGGCATATCGAGCGTAATCCCCGAGAGGAACGCCCAATGGAAATTGCCGATGATGCCGCCCAGATCGCTTCCGCTCTTCAAGTCGCCGCTGAAGCACATTGAAAAACCAAACGCCCACCAGAGCACGGTGGTCCAGCCCATCGACACAAAGCTTTGCATCATGATCGCGAGCACATTCTTGCGGCCCACCAGCCCGCCGTAGAAGAACGCCAGGCCAGGCGTCATGAGCATGACGAGGCTGGAGCACAGGAGCATGAAGGCAGTGTTCCCGGTGTCGATATGCATGGCGATCTCCTCTGTAGGCGCATCATGGCACCCCGCGCGGAGCGAAGGTGAAAGACTTGCATTCATGCTCCGGCCAACGAATCGGCGATCGCGCGCGGCGCTCAAACGGATCGAGAGAAATGAAAGCTGGCGAACGATTCTGATCGCGCTGGCGGCGAACGTCGTCATCGCCATCGCAAAGCTCATCAGCGGATTGATGTCGGGATCGACGGCGCTTCTGGCCGAGGCCGCACACTCCCTCGCCGACGCGACCAACGAAGTTCTCCTCGGCATTTCCCTTCGCCGCGCCACCGCTCCCGCAGACGAACTTCATCCGCTCGGCCACGGCCGCGAACGATTCCTCTGGGCGTTCCTTGCCGCGATCGCGACGTTTCTCATCGGCGGCTGCTTTTCCGTCGGCATGGCCATCCGGCAACTCGCGCACGGCGAACCGCTTCACAATCCAACCGCGGCGTGGATCGTTCTCGGCGTGGCCTTCATCGGCGACGGCATCTCGCTCGTGCAAAGCCTTCGTCAAGCGCGCAGCGAAGCGAAAGAGCGCGGCTGGAACGTCTGGTTTCACCTGTTCCGATCGAGCGATCCGACCGTTCGCGCGGTGGTGGTGGAAGACAGCGCGGCCTTGATCGGCCTCGTGTTCGCCGCGGTCGGACTCCTGCTCAGTCATCACTTCGGAAACGACCGTCCCGATGCGATCGCATCGCTCCTTATCGGACTACTGATGGCGGCAACCGCATTCGGGCTCGGACTCCCCCTCGCCGACTTCCTCGTAGGAAAATCATTACCGCCGCAACTTCTCGATGAAATCCGCGCCGTCATCGATCGCGATGACGCCGTCGAAGAAATCCTTTCCGTACAAGCCGTCTACATCGGACCGGAAGAGGTGATCGTTTCCGCAAAGGTCCGTCCGTCTCCGCGACTGACGGTCGAAGACCTCGGCCGCGCAATGGACGATCTCGATGCCGCGCTCCGCGAAACATCACCATTCGTCGCCGACGTCTTCATCGATGTGACCGCGCACCACGCGAGCGAACTGGCACTGGATGGCGCCAGTTCGTAGCGCCGCCGGGCCGACGGCGCTACGAGGTCTCCTCCGCCTCCCGCACGCGCTGCCGCAATTCTTCGTCGCCCGCATCCTCGGCCGTTGACGTTGCGATGCGCAGCCATTCGCGAGCGCGATCGCCATCGGCGAGTTTCGCGAGCCGCAGCGCAGTTTCGACAATGCCAGGCGCGACGTTCGTGGCGACGTAGAGGTGAAACACGTCCTCCCACAACTCCGCGGTGTTTTTGATGACTGCGAGACTGCGCAACGCGTTCGCGAGATCGAGCGGCGGCGTGTCGGACGCGCGACACAACGCCAGCGCTTCGTCATACAACGGCTCGGCTAGGTCGTTGCGGCCGTCGTCGTGATGGAGATCGCCGAGATGGCGGAGCGTGTGAGCGAGAAGGAGAGGATCGCCCAGCTCGCGGCAGACAGAGACAGCTTCTTCGTAGAACGGCAGTGCCTCTGCGCGGCGTCCGAGGTCGCGCTCGATCTGGGCGATCCCTTTGAGCGCGTCGACCAGCTGGCGTCGCGCGCCGCGCTCGCGCGCTTTCTTCGCGGCCTCGGCAAAGAGCATTCGCGCTTCTTCAGGCTGCGAGAATCGTACGCGTCGTCCGCGCTGCATGAGTCGATCGATCGGATCGCCATTGGGATGAAGCAGCTCGTCGATCTCGGGGATGCCTGTAACCCAATCGTCGTCGACCTTCGCGCCGGCGGCGAGGAGCGTCTCGACGATCTCCTTATGCGCCATCTTTGGATGGTTGACCGCCGACCACAGCGTCTGGTCGAGGACTGTACCGCCGTACGAGTTTCTTACTTCGAGCGGTGCACCGTGCGCCAGAAGCAGTTTGACGATATCGAGATGACCTTCGTGCGCGGCAAGATGCAAGCCGGTCATGCCGGCCGCGACGCAGGCGGCCGGATCGACGCCGAAGTCGAGCAGAAATCGGACGATGTCGCTGTAACCGTAGCCACAGGCCCACACGAACGCTCTGGCAATCGCTTCGTTCGAGGTTGCGCCAAGGAGCTCCTTCACACGATCGAAATCGCCGATGCCGGAAGCGTTCTCGAAATCGAGAACCGCGCCGCGTGCGGCGAGAAACCGGGCAGCGAGCGGACGTCCGTTTGCGAGGCACGCGCGCACGGCCTCGCCGGGCATGCGCTCGATCATCGCGCCGCGATCGAGCAGCAGTTCCATCAATTCGATCTGCACGCCCGCAACCTCGGGATGCACGCTCGTTGCGGCGAGACCAAGCGTCATCGAATGGCCGGCATACGCGTCCGATTCGGCATTCACGTCCGCACCGCGGTCGAGCAGGAGCTGCGTGATCTCGACGATGTTCGGCGGTGTCCGCTGGCGAAAGTCTTCGATGCCGTTTACGGAAACGTAGTGCAGAAGTGTCGATCGATGCTCGCGGCTCGATCGCTGCCGGATCAGCTCCGGCGACTCATCGAGCAGCCGGCGGAGCGTGACGACGTCGCCGGAGACGATTGCATCCGCGGCCTGCTCGAATTTCGAATCGGGCGAGGCTGCCTGCTGCAACTCAGCGACATGTTTCGCGAACTTCGGCCAGCTCGCGAAGCCATGCGCACGTGCGATGAGGAATTGCGCGTCGGCAAGCTTGCTGATCGTCGCCGATCGGAGCTGCCCTACCCATCGTTCGACGCGATCGGGCGCAAATCGCGTGGCCCATTCGCGAAGAGAAACCGGATCGCCGCAAGCTTTGACGAGATCCTTCGCCAGTTTCGTGTAGTAGTCGAGGTGAGGATGGATCGGAAGAGGAACAGCGTCTGACATACGAAACTCCTTTCATCGCATGCCTGGAGTCCGCCCGGTCAGGCTGAAAGAAGGTTCGTACCTTCGAGAAATTCAGTGGGTGGGCACTGCCCTTTCCGCGGACTGGATGCGCCCCGAGCGCTGGGGCTCATTGTAGCGGCAATGGCCTCACCGCCGGCATTCGCTATTCG
>JBAVBF010000656.1:0-1601 GCA_049586115.1 Thermoanaerobaculia bacterium
TGAACACGCTGCACCATGGCCTCGGCCAACTGTTCCGCGCTCATCGCGCCGCCATCGACGACGATCCTGCCGCGCCGCATCACCACGATCCTCGTCGCTACTTCGAGCACCTCGGGGATTTTGTGGCTGATGAAGACGACGGTGACGCCATCCGCTGCGAGCCGGCGCATGACGTCGAACAGCTCGCGCGCCTCGGCGGGTGCGAGGACGGAGGTGGGCTCGTCGAGGATCAGAAATCGCGGATGGCCGGCGATGGCTTTGATCAACTCCAGCTTCGATTTTTCGCCGACGGAGAGATCGGCCACGCGCCGGCCGGCACCGCGAAGGTCGATGCCGGAGTCGCGAATGATCTCCATCGCATCGCGTCCCCACATCGCCAGCGCCAGGTTCTCGGCGATGGTGAATTCGTTCACGAGGAGGAAGTGCTGGTGAACGATGCCGGCCTTCGTGTAGTCGACGGTGCCGGCGTCGGGGGTCAGCTCGCCGGCGGCGATGGACATCAGCGTGGTCTTCCCCGCGCCGTTCTCGCCGACGAGACCGACGATCTCGCCGGGTTGGAAGTCGAGCGAGACGTCGTCGACGGCTTTGTTTGCGCCGAAGGATTTCGTGATGTTTGTTAGGCGCATAAGACTTTTCACGCGGAGGCGCGGAGACGCGGAGAAAAGCCTCAGAATTTGCCGCGCGGTACTTCGAACTTGCCGGATCGAATATCCGCTTCGATCCGCGACACCTCGGCCACGGTCGCTGGCGAGAGGGTCGTCTTCAGTGTGTCGTTCCAGACCAGCGACACGATGTCGTCGTGCATGCCGAGCCAGTAGATCTGCGGTTTGAACTGGTGATCGTGGACGAGTCTGGCCATGTGCACGATGGCGGCGGGGACATCGAGGACGGCGGAGGCGACGATGACGTCGGGGGCCATATCGTTCTGATTCTTGTTCGAGCCGAAGCAGCGGACCTTGCGTTCCTGGCAGGCCTGGAAAACGCCGCGGCCGGCTTCGTTGGCCTGATGGAAGATGAAATCGCAGCCGGCGTTGATGAGCGAGAGCGTGGCCAGCTTCGCGGCGCCGACGTCGTCGAAGTTGCCGGTGTAGATCTCCTTCACTTCGAATTTCGGATTGACCGACTGCGCGCCCGCTTTGAAGGCGAGGAACGTCGAGGCGATCGACGGCAGGTTGATGCCGCCGACCAGGCCTGCCTTGCCGGTTTTCGATTCGCGCGCGGCGATGACGCCGAGGAGGTAGGTGGCTTGTTCGAGCTGGAAGACCATCGGGGAAACGTTCGGCGCGATGGAACTGCCGGACGTGGTGATGAAGACGGTCTTCGGATATTGCTTGCCTGCTTTCAGAGCCGCGTCCTGAAATTCGAAGCCGTGGCCGAAGGCGAGATCGAATCCTTTCGCGCCGTAGGAGCGGAAGCCTTCTTCGAACTCAGCCGGCGTTTTCGTTTCCTGATGCGAGATCTCGGCGCCGAGTTGCTTGTGAATCTGCTGCAAGCCTTCGTAGGCGATCGCGTTCCAGCCGCCGTCGTTGATGGAGCCGGTGGTGAGGAGGCCGACCTTCATCGCCGGCGCGGCGGACGTCGTCGTCGAGGCAGGTTCTTGT
>JBAVBF010000657.1:0-1761 GCA_049586115.1 Thermoanaerobaculia bacterium
TTCGCAGTAAATCGTCGCGCCGCGTTTCTTGGCGTGCTCGATTTCCTCGAGGATGAGGATGCCCGCGCCTTCGCCCATCACGAAACCGTCGCGATTCAGATCCCACGGACGTGACGCGCGCTCCGGATCGTCGTTGCGCGTCGAAAGCGCGCGCATGGCCGCGAAGCCCGCGAGCGCGAGGGGCGTGACGACCGCTTCGCTGCCGCCGGCGAACATGATGTCGGCGTCGTCGCGCTGGATGACTTTGAATGCATCGCCAATCGCATGCGCGCCGGTCGCGCAGGCGGTGGCCGGCGCCGAGTTCGGACCTTTGCAACCGTAGCGGATCGAAATCTGTCCCGCCGCGAGGTTCACGATCAGGCCGGGGATGAAGAACGGCGAAACGCGGCCCGGTCCGCGCTCGAGCAGCTTCGTGTGCATCTCTTCGATCAGCGGCAGGCCGCCGATTCCCGATCCGACGATCACGCCGAAGCGTTCCCCGTCGCACGTCGCGCAGTCGAGGTTCGCGTCCTTCACGGCAATGTCCGCGGCGGCGATCGCGTAGTGAATGAACGTGTCCGACTTCTTCACTTCCTTCTTTTCGATCCAGTCCTCGGCGTTGAAGCCTTTCACCTCACCGGCGATGCGGCAGGCGTAGGCGCTGGCGTCGAACTTTGTGATCGGGCCGACTCCGGAACGGCCGTCGACGAGCCCCTGCCAGGTCGGCTCATTGCCGACTCCGAGAGGGGAAATCATGCCGATTCCGGTGACGACGACGCGGCGCTTGCTCATGGAGTATTGATTTGCGAACGCAGGCGGCGCTGAACGCCATCCCGCGAACGGCACGGACCGCCGGTCCGTGCCGGGTGGGCGCGATTACGACGATTTGGCGGCGCGTTTGTCGATGTACTCGACAGCGTCCCGGACCTTCTTGATCTTCTCGGCTTCGTCGTCGGAAATCTCGACGCCGAACTCCTCTTCGAAAGCCATGATCAGCTCGACCGTATCGAGCGAGTCCGCTCCGAGGTCTTCGACGAACGACGCCTCGGGGTTCACCTCCTCGGCGTCCACACCGAGCTGCTCGACGATAATTGACTTGACACGATCCTCAACGGACATCGGTTTCTCCTCCTCAATTCCACCTGGGTGGGGGGGAATGCACGGCGTTTTTTAGCACAAAAACAAACGAATGCAGAATGCGAATCGTCAATCGCGAGTTCACAGTGCAACGATGATGCGAAAACTCTTCCTCCTGCTGCTGATCGGAGCCGCGGTGTGGTTCGCCGCACGCGTGCTCGTGCATCGCGGCGAGGTGAAGGCCACCGTCGTTTTCCGCCACGCGCGCGATCTGAGCAAAGGCGATCCGGTCGTCGCCGACGGCGCGGAGATCGGCGTCGTGACGAAGGTGACCCATCTCGACGGCGATGACGCCGTCTCCATCCGCATCGATCGCGAACATCGCCGCGACGTCGTCAGCGACTCGCTTTTTGCCATTGATCATCATCGGCTGCTGGTCACGAATTCGTTCGCGGTCGGTTCGCCGATTGCCGACGGCGCGGTGCTTCGCGCCCACAACGACGGCGTCAGCTCCTGGCTGGCCAAACACGCGTCCGCGGTGCAGCCGTTGATCGCGAAGGTCAAACGCGCGGCCGACGGCGAGATCGAGAAACTCGACGAAGAGCACCTCGACGCCGAGCTGGCGAACTTGAAAACGAAAGTGCCCGATTGGAAAGCCGAGGGCGCCGACGCGCTCGATCACCGCCTCGGCGCGATGAAGTCGCG
>JBAVBF010000658.1:0-7463 GCA_049586115.1 Thermoanaerobaculia bacterium
CGCGTACACGATCCATGAGACCGATCTGGCTCTGAACACGAGCTACGACTTCTTCCGCAGGGATGTCGATTCGCCGCTGCGGCTGCTCGTCGTTGGACCGTGGCTGCTCGTGCCGCTCGGCGTCGCCGGGGCGATGAGCCGCATCCGCGATCGCCGGTTCAGGCTCTGGGCGGCGTTCATCCCCGTCTACGCGGTGTCGGTGGCGTTGTTCTTCGTCGCCTCGCGCTATCGCCTGCCGCTGCTTCTCGCCTTTGCCGTCTGCGCCGCGGGCATCTTCGAGATTCGGCGCGTCTGGCCGGTGGCGTTGGCCGCAGCCGTGGCGTGCGTCACGCTCTGGCCGTTCGGACTCGACAGCGGACGCTCGTACGAAGAGACGAACATGGCTGTCAACCTGATCTCCCATCACCGTGTCGAGGAAGCGTCACAATTCATCGCCGCCGTGGCGCCGCATCACGCCGATCCGGCTCGTCTCTACCTTCGCGCCGGGCTGGCGTACGCCCAGGCGGGCGAGGATGCGCGCGCGATCGATGCGTTCGAGCACGTGCTCCGAGCGCCGGTCGCGCAGCCCGTGTTGCGCGCAACCGCGGCCGACGAACTGGCGGAGGAGTACCTTCACGCCGATCGGATCGAGGATGATCGCCGGCTGCTTTCCTCGATCGACGCGGCGCCGCTCCCGGCGTTGCGTGCCTCCCGTCTCGGCCGGATCGCGATGGAACTTCGCGATGGCGAAGATGCGGCGCGCTTTTTCACCATCGCCGTCGCACGCGCTCCTTCCGACACCTCCGTCTGGCGCGACCTCGGGATGGCCGATCTTGCGACCGGCGACGCCGTGCACGCGGTCGCCGCGCTGACGCAGGCCTCGCGCCTCGGCCCGAACGACTCCTCGGTACGTTTCGCACTGGCCCTTGCCGATGCTCAAGCAGGCCAGATCGAGGAGGCGCGACAGAACGATGAAGAGGCGCTCCGCCTCCGTCCCGATTTTCCGGAAGCGCAGGCACTCCGCCAACGCCTCCGCCGTTGAACGCGGCTCACCGCATCGCGGCGCGCAGCGCCTTGCGGCGGAAGAGATCCGCGGTCGTTGCTTCGTCCAGGAAACGCTCGATCGCGATGTCGCGGCCGAACGCGGCGATCGAATACTCCGCGATTGCGATCGGAGCATTCGTAAGCGGGTCGTAGACGACGTCTCCCTCGCAGGCAACGTAATGAGTGGTCCAGGTCGGACCCTGGCGGCCGGCCAGACGAATCGGCGTCAGCGGGCCGTGGAGAACGCCGGATACAACATGCCGCTCGTCGCGCAGCCGCGCGATCCACGGCTGCTTTCCTTCGGCCAGCAGCAACTCCGCGACGCGGCATGCGTGCGCCATGCAATCGGCGGGATAGCCGTCATCGAGCGCCGCCGCAATCTCGTGGAGATAGTCAACCGCGCGCATCTCGCGATTTTAGTATCGTCGCGCGGTGCCGCAGGACGAGACTCTCCGCCGTATCGTCGACTTCATCCGCTCCATCGGGATCGAAGTCCACGAAGGAGCGATGACGCGCGAAACGCTCGTCCCCGGAATGGACATCGTTCGCGGCACGCTGCGGATCGACGAGACGATGATGTGCAAGCCGGCCGATCTTCTCCACGAAGCCGCCCACATCGCACTGACTCCTCCCTCGGCTCGCAACGCGCTCGACGGAACCGCCGACACCTCGCCGGCCGAAGAGGTTTCCGCCATCGCCTGGACGTTTGCGGCGTCGCGGCATCTCGACATCGATCCGGCCGAGACCTTCCATGTGGACGTCATCAGCGGCAACGGTCCGACGCTTCTGGAAAACTTTCTGGAACGACGTTATGTCGGCGTACCGATGCTGCAGTACTGGGGACTGACCGTCGAGCCGAAAAATGCCGTCATGAGAGGCCTGGAGCCGTATCCGCACATGCTGCGATGGCTTCGAGGATGAGACCAGGGTTTTCCGCAGATACGGATAGAACACTCTCCATCTTCGAGGTATGATCCGCCCACCTCGGCAAGAGGTTCCCAAAACCAGTCCACGGTTCGTTCCGCACAAGCGAATGAAAGGGGTTTCCATGACTCACAGCGTGACGTCGCGATTTTTCCTTCTCCTGCTTCTCGTCCTCTTGCTCGTTGCTGCGCTTCCGGCAGCGGCCGACGTCACCATCGGCGGCACCGTCAACTTCTCGTCTCTGGACGGGTCGGCGCAGGATGACGATCACACCGTCAATGGTGTGTTCACCGTCAACGGCAACCTGACCGTTCAGGGAAGCATCAATTGCAATGACGTGGGATCGGGCGGCGCCAGTGCGTGCTCGATGAAGTTCGTCGTCAGCGGCGACGTCACGATGCTGCCGGGAAGCGCGATCTTCGCAGAGAACCGCAACGGCTCGGGCAACGGCGGCAACATCATCATTCAGGCCGGCGGCAACGTAACGGCGCAGAGCCCTTCCGGAATCCTGCTCGGCGCGAAGATCTCCTCGGCGCGCGTCAGCTCCGGCGGGAACGATCACGCCGGCGACATCACCATCAGCGCCGGCGGCACGACGAACCTGCAGTCAGGCTCGCACGTCTCCGCGGCCGCGAACAACGGCGCCGCCGGAACGATCACCGTGAACGGCGCCGGCGTCATCACCGTCGCAGGCGTCATCAGCGCAGGCAGCTCGGACACCGTCAACAACGCGACCAAACTCACGGGCGCCGTTTTCACCGGCTCACCGAAAAACGGCGGCACGATCCGCATCACATCGAGCACCCACACGCAGCCGGCCCTCGTCGTCACCGCCGATGCCGTTATCGCGTCGGAGGGCGGCGACACGACCGGCACCGTCACCCTGGAAGGTTGCGACGTCCGCGTCCTCGGCCTGGTCGCCTCGATTTCCGATGACGGCACCGGCGCACGCGTAGTGGTCCGCTCCGGAACGAGCATCCTCGTCGACGGCCGCGACGTGAATCGCCCGAACGCGACGCTCGGCCGCTTCGGCGTCATCCGCGCCGACTCGTCGTCGAAGAAACCGGACGGCACGATGCGCGCGGACCTTTTCGCGGCGAATGACATCTCCGTATTCGGCCCCGATCCTGCGCTTTCGTCGGTCTTCTCGGTGAATGCGAATCCCGACACCAACGCCAACAAGGATGTGGCCGGATCGATCCGCGTGATTTCGACCGCGGGCGGCGTCACGGCCAGCGGCAACGCCTTCTCCGCGACCACGGACAACGCGCACAAAGGCGAAGGCGGTTCGATCACGATCGCCAGCCGCAACAACGCGCTGCTGAACGGCGCGACGCTGAAAGCGAGCGGCCAGGATGCCGGCGGTCACGTTCAGGTACGTTCTCACTCGGGCAGCGTGACGTGGCAGCTCGGCGTCGGCGACGTCCGCCCGGTCGGCAGTTCTTCCGGCGTTTCCGCCGCGCTCCAGGGAACGATCGCCCTGACCTACTGCACCATGATCTCCACCTCGGGCACGTCGTTCCCGACGAATGGCCCGCCGGTCGGCGTGTTCCCGACGATCGCGCAGAGCTGCTCGCCCGCCGCGCCGTCGCTGCCGGCCGGAGAGCCGGCGCTCCCGACCTGTAATCGTCCGCCGGTTGCGGTCAATGACAACTACACGGTTGCCGAGGGTGGAACTCTCAATGTGCCCGCGCCGGGTGTGTTGACGAACGACTCCGATCCGGACGGCGATCCGATCACCGCGGTTCTCGTCAGCGGGCCGGCGCATGCGTCGTCCTTCGCTCTGAATGCGAACGGTTCCTTCACCTACGTTCACGACGGCAGCGAGACGACCTCGGACAGCTTCACGTATCGCGCGTCCGACGGTTCGTCGACGTCCAATCTCGCCACGGTCAACATCAACGTCACGCCGGTCAACGACGTGCCGGTCGCGCACAACGACGCGGCTACCGTCGCCGAGGGCGGCACGATCAACATGGCCGCTCCGGGCGTGCTGGCCAACGACACCGATCCCGACGGACCGAGTGCGCTGACCGCGATTCTGGTCAGCGGACCCGCACACGCCTCGTCGTTCGTGCTCAATCCGAACGGCTCCTACGTCTACATTCACGACGGCAGCGAGACGACCTCGGACAGCTTCACGTATCAGGCGAGCGACGGCGTGGCCACGTCGAACATCGCCACGGTTTCGATCACCATCACGCCGGTCAACGACGCGCCGGTCGCGAACAACGACACATACAGCGTCGCCGAGGGCGGAACGCTGAATCAGTCCGCACCGGGCGTGCTGGGGAATGACACCGACGCCGATTCGCCGACGCTGACCGCGGTGCTGGTCTCCGGCCCCGCGCACGCGTCGTCGTTCGCGCTGAATGCGAACGGCTCCTTCACGTACGTGCACGACGGCAGCGAAACGACCAGCGATTCGTTCACGTATCGCGCGAACGACGGCTCGCTCAACTCGAACGTCGCCACGGTCAACATCACCGTCACTCCCGTGAACGACGCACCGGTTGCCGTCAACGACGGACCGTACAACGTGCCGGAAGGCGGCACGCTGAACATCGCAACGCCGGGCGTGCTGGCGAACGACACCGACGTCGACTCGCCAACGCTGACCGCGGTGCTCGTCTCCGGACCGGCGCATGCGTCGTCGTTCGCGCTCAATGCGGACGGCTCCTTCACCTACGTCCACGACGGCAGCGAAACGCTGACCGACAGCTTCACTTACCGCGCGAACGACGGCTCGCTGAACTCGAACGTCGCCACGGTCAGCATCACCATCACCCCGGTCAACGACGCACCGGTCGCGGCGAACGACACGTACTCAGTCGCCGAGGGCGGGACGTTGAACACACCCGCTCCGGGCGTGCTCGGGAATGACACCGATGCCGATTCACCCGTACTGACCGCCGCGCTGGTCAGCGGACCGGCGCACGCATCGTCGTTCGCGCTCAATGCGGACGGCTCGTTCACCTACGTCCACGACGGCAGCGAAACGACTACCGACTCGTTCACCTATCGCGCAAACGACGGCTCGCTCAACTCGAACGTCGCCACCGTCACAATCACCATCTCGCCGGTGAATGACGCGCCGGTCGCGGTCAACGACGCGTACGCGGTCAACGAAGGCGGTACGCTCAATCCGTCCGCTCCGGGCGTGCTCGGCAACGACACCGACGCCGACTCGCCGACGCTCACCGCGGTCCTGGTGAGCGGTCCGGCGCACGCCGCATCGTTCGCGCTGAACGCGGACGGCTCGTTCACCTACATCCACGACGGCAGCGAAACGACTTCGGACGTCTTCACTTACAAAGCCAGCGACGGCTCGGCGTTCTCCAACATCGCCACCGTCACCATCACGGTCACCTCGGTCAACGACGCGCCGGTAGTTACGGCAGGCGGAACGCTGACGTTCACCGAAGGCGATCCGGCCACGGTGATCGATAACTCGATCACGATTACCGACAACGACTCGCCGAACCTCGCCGGAGCGACAGTCGCGATCAGCGGCAACTACGCCAGCGGTCAGGATGTCCTCGGCTTCACGAACACGGCGAACATCACCGGCACGTTCAACGCCGGAACCGGAACGCTTACGCTGACCGGCACCGATACGGTCGCCAACTACCAGGCCGCGCTGCGCAGCGTGACCTACAACAACACCTCGGGCAGCCCGTCCACGCTGCAGCGGACGGTCACCTGGCAGGTCGACGACGGCGCCGGCGTGAACAACCTCAGCGCTCCGGTCACGTCGACGATCAACCTCGTTTCTACCAACGACGCACCGATCCTCGCGAACGGATCGACGATCACCTACACCGAGAACGATCCGGCCACGGTCATCAACGCAGTCATCACGGTCAGCGACTCCGATTCGGCGAATCTGACCGGCGCGACCGTGCAGATCACCTCGGGCTACAACAGCGCGCAGGACGTTCTCTCCTTCGCGCCGTTCGGCGGCATCACCGGAAGCTTCAACTCCGGAACCGGCACGATGACCCTCAGTGGTACCTCCTCGGTCGCGAATTACCAGGCCGCGCTTCGCAGCGTGAAATACACGAACTCGTCGGAAGATCCGACCACGGCAGCGCGCACGGTGGTCTTCCAGGTGACCGACGGCATGGACGCAAGCAACACGATCAACAGCACCATCAACGTCACCGCGGTCAACGATCCGCCGACGGCCACGGCCTTCAGCGGACTCCCGGCGCAGGCGGGCATCCCCATTACCTACCCGGCCGGCAAACTGAGCGGCACCGACGTCGAGGCAGGAACGACCGTCACCATCGACACGACGCCGATCAACCTCGTCAACGGCTCGGTCACGCTCAACGCGAACGGCAGCTTCACCTTCACGCCGACGCCGCAGTCGGCCGGCGGAACGGCCTCGTTCCAGTACCGCGTCATGGACAACGGCAATCCGGCTCCGGGCGCCAACAGCGGCTACGTGACGGTGTCGTTCAACGTGGCCGGTCCAGCCATCTACTTCGTCAAGGCAGGCGGCACGGGCAACTGCACGCTCGGCAACGAATGCACGCTGGCGACGGCGGTGGCCTTCGGCGGACCGAACGCATACATCTTCATCAGCGACGCGGCCACGCATACCAACGGACCGATCACGCTCAACACCGGCGCGTCGATCATCGGCCAGGGCATCGTCGCGCCGAGCTTCGACGCCTTCTTCGGCATCGCCGCTCCGGCGCAGGGAACGCTGCCACCGCGGCCGGCCGTGAATCAGGCCCGCCCGACGATCCTCAACTCGCCGATCACGCTCAACACCAACTCCGCCGTGGGCGGCTTCAACATGAGCAACAACTCCGGCGACACGCTCATCGCGTCGTCGAAGAGCGGCCTGCTGGCGAGAGACATGAACATCAGCACCTCGGCCGCCAGCGGTACATTCGCCGTCCACTTCACCAGCTCGAGCGGCACCTTCGCCTTCGGCGCGATCTCAGTAACAGGCGGCGCAGCCGGCGGCGGCGTGAACTTCAACGGCACCACGAGCACCTCCACGGCGACCTTCGGCAACGTCTCGACCACCTCGGGCAATGCCGTGACGATCGCCAGCAGCGCCGCAACCAACTTCACCTTCGCTGACGTAATGGCAACGGCGGGCAAAGCAGTCGGCGTCACCGGCGGCACGGGCTCGATGACGTTCCACGCCATCAACGAAAACGGCGGCGCGACTGCCGTGAGCCTTTCCGGCAACTATGCAGGCGCATTCAGCGTGACCGGCACCGGCACGACCGCCGGATCTGGCGGCACGATCCAGAACACCACAACGCGCGGTCTGGAGATCATTGGGCCCGCCGCCGGCAGCCAGCCGTCGCTTTCGCTCAAGAACATGAACTTCACGAATAACGCGCAGAGCATTCAGGATGCTCCGGCCTCATGCGGCAACGTGGCGGCGAGCGGCAACGGGAACTGCAGCGCGGCCATTCACCTGATCAACGTGAACGGTGCAAGCCTGGATGACGTCGACGTGAACGGCAGCAATCAGGTCGGTATTAACG
>JBAVBF010000659.1:0-7653 GCA_049586115.1 Thermoanaerobaculia bacterium
GTATGCGCTCCGCAGCGTCTTTCGCAAGGACGCGCACGGCCCCGACTCGAACTCCTACCTCGTCGAGGTTCGCGGACACGCGAACGATGCCTCCGTCCGCAACGGTCCGGCGCCGCCATACGGCTCAAACTACGAGATCTCGAAGCAACGCGCCGATCAGGTGACGCTCCTGCTGCAGTCGGAGTTCCGCAGGGCCACAGAGGGGCGCGCCGAGCCATCGATCCGGTGGCTCTCGTACGGCGTGTCGAACGAAGAGTCGTTTCTCGAGCCGTCCCTCAATCCCGACGCGCCGACGACGGACCGGAAACTGACGGTCGAAGTGAACGTGCAGACCGTCGCCGCGCCCTTTGCCGACGGAAAAGCTCGTGACACTCAGATCGACGTTTCCAAAATGGTCGGCGCGAGCTCGCTGCCGCGCGAGCTCGACCTCATCGATTACCTGTACTTCACGATCTACACGATCACCACCACCGGGTACGGCGACATCGTCCCGATCAGCAGCTGGGCGAAGTTCCTCGTCTCCATTGCCAACCTGATCGAGCTCCTCTTTCTTGTGGTCCTGGTCAATGTCATCGCCAACGTGCGCCCGGCAAATGCCGATGGCGCGGGAGACACAGATGCGAATCGTTCTTAGGTCGTTATGTCTGTTGTCGCTCATCGAGCTCGCCGCGCAGACAGCACTGCCGGCGCCCCGCCGAATTGATTGCCTCCAGTGGGATCAGGCGTACGCGCAGATGGTGCTGATCGGCGTCATCGGCGCCGCCGGCCTGGCCTTTCTCGTCGCGATCGGAATGATGCTGCTCGCGCGGCGCTGGTGGACGATGACGCTGGCGCGCGTCCGTGTATGGATCGGCGGGGCGGTGGCGCTGCTGTTCGTCGAATTCTTGGTGGTCGGGTTGCCGCGGCTGGCGCCGCTGGGCCGCGGCATCTTCGCCGCGATCGATCCCCGCTACACGACATGCCAGTCGATGTCGTTCGGAGCCCGAGGATTGCTCGGCGGCGCAATCGGTCAGGGAGTGGCCGCCTACGCACAGTGGCAGACCATCACGCTGCTCCTCAGCGGCGGCGCGTTCGTCGGAACGCTCCTGGCGTGGATCGTCTGCGAGTGGTTGCTGGGAGCGCGCGGCCTGAAAGCGATCGCGCAAGGGAGCGAGTCATGAGTAAGGTCATCGCCATCGGCGGAACAGGGCAACTCGTCGCCTATTACTACCTCCAGCTCTATCTCCTCGGCGTCGTCGAAGAGGCGCCCGATATCGTAGTCGTCGACACCGACGAGATCCTGAAGTCGATTCTGCGCATCAAGAGCTTCCTCGAGCTCCTTCGCACGAGCGCCGCGCAGAACACGACCGCCGGCAACGTGAAGTTGCCAACGATCACCACGTTCAAGATCGATGCGCCGGAAGCAAACGCGTTCGAGAAATTGTCGGGCTTGAAAAATACGCCCGGCGAGCATCCGGCGCGCGCATTTTTCGATCGGGAGAGCGGTCAGCAGTCGCTCGCCAAAGGCCTGTACGCACGGCCGGCGTTGTCGTCGGTCGTGGCGCGCGAGCAGCTGCCGGACAATCTCTTCGCGCCGGCACGTGATTCCGCGACGGTAGCCGTCGGCTCGATCATCGGCGGGACGGGCGGCGGTCTGCTCGCGCCGATCGTCGATCGCGTGAAGGCGCTGACGCATCGGATGAACGTCGAGAGCCGCGTCCGCGCGGTGCTCTTCGGTCAGTACTTCGCGCCCGACGAGCAGCAGGGAATCGAAGCGGTGCGGCTGCAGTCGAACGAGCTCCTCGTCATGCGCACGGCGCAGGAAGCGCTCGACAAGCTCGACCTCTACCGCATCGTCGGCGGACCGGAAGGGCCGCGCGTGCGCAGACTGACGCAAGGCGAGAAAGAGCGTCACGTCCCCTGGCCGGAACAGGATGACCATCCGGTATGGGAAGGAGTGAAGGCGCTGCACTTCCTGCTCAACGACACCGTGATGCCGTTCCGCGATCGTTTTGAGGACCGTGAGGTGACGAACTTCCAGCCCGCGTTCTCGATCAACGATGCGCGGCAGAAGTTGACGCGCGCGGTGTCGATGATCCGGATGGCGGTGGCGACGCACCTCGTCGAACGCATCGCGAAGGAGCCGTTCCGCCAACACATCTGGCGGAAAGACCTGCCGGACATCCTCATCCACTACTGGCGGATCGCGAAAGACACCGCCGGCGGATGGGAGCGCGTGCCGGACTTTCCGGCTGATGTGCAGTCGCACTTCGCCGCGCTCTGGACGGGGCAAGGCGATGAGTGGGGTGTGGGCGACGTGCTGCCGCGGCTGGCGACGACGCACACCGTATGGCCGATCCACTTCACGCGTGTGGCGTGGCCACAGATCGTGGCCGGGACGACATGGGATTCGAAGCAGTTCGTTTCAGCCGACGAAACAGCGCGGCGCGCCGCCGCGGTGCTGATGTTTTTCCTGCTGAGAAAGGCGGTTTGACCATGGCGCGATATAGCGAAATCGTCGGCGGTTCGTGGGAAGTGAAAAGCGTTTTGCCCGAGTCGATCCCGCATCTTCTGCACCAGGATCTCGCCTACCTGTGGACGCTCGAGCAACAGCCCGACCAGCGTCCAAAAACGTGGCTCACGCGCATCGAAGCGTGGAGGGTGTTGCTGCGGCTCTTCTTCCTCGACCAGCTTTCCGTCGAGCCGGAACCACTCCGGCGTCCGCTGCTCGACGTCACCGAGCGCTTCGGTATTCGCAACGTCACATGGCTGCGTCACAAATCGTCGAAGCAGGTCGTCGGCGTGTTGAGTCCCACCGTCATCGTCCGTCCGCTGCCGGACTTCGCCGAGGAGGACCTGGAGCGGTGGCGCGGGCAGATGAAGGATAACGATCGCGACTTTCTCCACCTGTTGTTCGTCGCGTTGAAGACTCTCCATGGAAAGGCCGATGCATCGTCGTTCGCCACACGGATTGCGGACGTTCTCCAACGCGAGTTCACGCCTGCCGCGGCATCGCATCGGGCGCCGGGCGGCCGCGACATCGAGGTGCCGATTCTGCACCGTGTAACGTGGGAGCGGAACGATGGCGACACCCCTCCGCTCACGTCGATCCAGCTATCGGTGCGGAGCGATTCCGTCACCGAGATCGCGCCCTACATTCCTTCGTGCGCCGCGTGCGGCACGTTGTTGCTGCACGAGCACGACGCGCTGCCGATCGACGTCGACGACAAGTTCGTCCGGATCACTTGCTCCAACGCACAGTGCACGAACCGCGATCAGCAGTTGCCTCTGAGCAATTTCGGCATCTGGCTGCGGAACGCAAACGTCGCCGTCATCTGGTCGCCCGAGCAGATCCCGGCCATGCCGGATCTCACGTTGCCACCGCCGCCCATCGTGAATGGGAGCGAGGTCCTCTTCGAATGGAACTCGACCGCCATCGGCGGCGTGAGATTCCGCCGGTTCCTGCGGCTGCGCTTCGTCGACCGTCGTGTCGACATCGTGCAACTGATGTCGATCTTTTTTCCCAAGCTGCTCGTGCCCGGCAACTTTGCCGCGTTCAGCGGCTCGCCGATCCGGCCGGAGTGGAGCGACGCGATGATGCGCGGCCAGCTGCCGGAAGTGCGCGCCGTGGACGAGCAATCGTCGATCGAGTTCCGCGACGTGACGATCCACGGCTGGCCGAAGCCGTTCAGCCGCTTCTACAGGGCGTTGTCGCTCGAGCGAGCACCAGAGTTGGCGGTCGGCCTTTTTCCCGATCCGTCCGTGGTCGGACCACGTTGGCTGTGGTTCCGCGCGTTTACCAACGGCGCCGCCGGCAACTACGTCGTCACCTGCAGCAGCGGTAAGGACGTGCTGCCCACGCTTTCGATGACCGAGAAGGGGATGCCGGACTCCGTCACGGTGCGATCGTTCGCCGATCCGATGACGGGCGTTTCATATCTGCCTCTGCGGCAGCCGTCCGACGACGAACATGGCGAGGCCAATGTGTCGATGGCGATCGACTTCGGTACGACGAACACCGTCATCTACTGGCAGCCGCCCCAGCGCCAGCATCAGCGCCGGCTGGCGCCGCGGGCTGAGACGCACGGCATCAATCCCAGGCAGATCGCCGAGCACGCGCTGTGGCTCGCCGACAACGACGCGTGGAAGGAAGCGGAATCGATCGCAGCGTTTCTGCCCGGTCCGGCCTACCGCGCGAAGGCTGTCGACCCGTACATCGTCCCGTCGGAACTCTGGCAGGTCGGTCATGAACGAGTCAATCTCGTCCGCTGGAGTGCCACGCATCCCGAGGGGAAGAACCGGCCGCCGGTGACGCACTTCAAATGGGACAGCGACGAAATCAGCGAGGAAGGGTACACGCCCACGCGGCTCGCGTATCTGAGCGAGCTCGTATTACAGGCGTTGCCGCTGGTCATGGCGGCGTTCGAGCCGGCGCGCGTCACGGCGGTGAAGATCGGCTTCGCATTTCCCCTCGCCTTCGAATACGCCGCGCGGACACAGTTTCGCCTGATGCTCGATAACCTCGCGGCGCAACTGTCGCGGCTGACCGGCCTTTCCGTCACCACCGCTTCGTCGATCAACGAGTCGCGTGCGTGCGTCAACGCCTTCGGCAGCTTCAACGGCGAAACCTTCCTCGTCGCTGACATGGGTGGCGGCACGCTCGACGTCGCGCTCTTCTCGTACCTGCCTGACGGCGACATGGATTCGCGCCAGATGGGATCCCTCCGGTATGCGGGCGAGGGGTGTATCGAAGCGCTGGCGACGGCGCTTCGCATCGAAGATCCGAATACGCTGCGCGACGCGGTGGCAGTCGGCGACGCTGCCAAGAGATATGGAAAAATCGAGGCGGAGCGCGTCGTCACGCAGTTCGCCACAGTCGCGTTCGAGTTCCTTCGGGTCATGGTTGCTTCGTATCGCGCGGACGAGGCGCGGAAGGAGGAGCCGATCCATGTTGTGCTTATCGGCAACGGCTGGCACCTCATCGAGGCGTTCAGCACTCAGACCCGTTCCGTCAGCGCAAAAGCGGTCTACCACCGCGTCTATGCCGACATGGTCGAGGCGCTCGGCGATCCCCACCTGTCGCTGTACGACAAAGCGCCGCTTTCGGAGTTCCCCAGCTCGAAACATCTCGTCGTGGCGGGGGCACTGAACAACGTCACAGCGCAAGCGACGATCGACGAGCTGCGTGAACAGGAGATCGTCCTCGCCAAACTCCCGGCGGGACGCGGCATGACTGTCGCCGGAAAACACCAGCCGTGGTCGTTCCTCGTCGGCGAAGGGGTTCCGCTGGAGGTCGATGGTCTCGACTTGGACAGCACCTTCAAAGCCCAGTTGTTCATTCATCTCGATGAAGCTCCTGCGCCGGCTTCTCGTGCGTGGCAGACGCGGCTCGAAAACAGTCTGCGCGCCGAGAAGGGTCAACTCCCCTATCCGACCGAGGGAGAGCTGCTGCGCGACGTGCGCGACGGTATCAGCGGCGGCGGAAAACCGCGGATGAAGCGCGGACCGCTGCAGGTCATTCTGGAGATGGAGTGGTCGAAGGCGCTCACACGGCAGCGCGGGAGCGTGCGATGAGATACGCGGGCGTCGCTGTCGCGGTGGTCGTGCTGCTCGTCATCATCGTCGTCGTGTCGTCGATGCTCGGACCGGCAGCTCCCGTCGTTTCGACAACGGAGCCGCCGCCGAAGCCCTCGCCCGACATCGTGACGCTGGCCCAGCCAGTCCCCTACTGTCCGGGGCCGGTTTCCGACATCGCTCCGGCCCGAGTGCAGGTGCTGCTCGACTCTTCAGGTTCGATGCTTGGCGTCCGCCCCTCGGTGCTCGGAGTCCTACGCTGGCTCGACCAATCGGTGAGCCGCGTTCGCAACTCCGCCATCAACATCACGGAACTGAGACTCGCCCAATTCGATGCAGGCAGAGGCATTCTGAGCTCCCGGAACTTCAGCGCGCTCGCCGCTGACTACAAACCCTCGGGACGGACGACGCTGCATGAGGCAGTGGCCGCGTCTCACGACTACGATCTCACCTTCATCATCACCGACGGTGTTGCGGCGGCCGGATCGGGAAGCGGCTCCTGCGCGGGAGGGGTCGACGCGGCGTGTGTCGCGCGCGCGCTGCGCGACGCCGTGCACCTGGAACAGACCTCCACCGTCGCGCCGCAACCGGGCCTCTGGCTCATCCCGCTGTGGGTGCGGCACGCCGGCATCTTCTTCACCGAAAAGCCGATTGCCGTCGCGGATTTCGACAACACCGCAAGTCTGCAGAAGGTCTTCGGCGAGATCTCCCAGCACGTCTCGATCTCGAATGCACGCAGCGACAGCGAGGGCGACCTGGTGTTCGACTACACCGGGCCGCGCGGCATTCTGCTGATCGTCATCGCACACTCGGATGACCTCGGCCGCCGCGTCATCGCCGCCCTGCACGAGCGCATGCAGGAGAATGGCATCGTCGCGATTTCGTCGGTCCGCGAGGCCACGGGGCCGCTGTCAGCGTTTCCAGCGATGGAGCTCTATCCAGGCTATCTGCCTCCGATGGAGTGGACGCGGTTCAGCGAGTCGGCGGAAAAGCAGATGAGCGGAACGCTCGATGCAGCGCTGAACGGCCGGACCATTTCCATCGACTGCGGACCCGCCGAAAATGAAGGCGCCTTCACCCTCGAGGCGCGGCGGGTGCGCGGCGCTTCACGCTGTGTCGACATCCTGCAGGTGCCGGCGTTCGAATTCGACTTCATCGCGCCGACGCCCGCCGATCAGTCGACCGTGACGTCGTTCATCGCATCGTCGAAGCACGCTATGAGCGGCGAGAACGAGACATTCGATCTCACGTTGCGCTGTGGCAGCGGCCCGCAGCGGCCGTGCGCCACGAATCCGCTGACGGTGACGTGGACGGCCCAAAGCCGCTACGACCGGTCGCATCAGACGAGCGCAACACCATCCGGGGCCGATGCTCTCATCAACTCCATTGCCACGAGCGATCCGGTCACACAACCGCATCGCATCTTCGGCCTCGATTCGCTCGTCTCTACGTTCTTTGACGAAGTGCGACAGGACCGCCGCCGTATCCCACTGGCGGCGCTCGATCTCTGCCACGGACGAACGAAATGAGTGTCGCCGCGATCGCATCGCTTGCGGCGCGCCTACTGCGTTCGTACGCATTCGACGCATGGCCGTTCGGAGTGCTGCACGTCGTGGTGGTCGCGTATCTCGTCCGCTCGATTCTTCGGCTGCGTCAAGAGACGGGTACGCTGAGCACCTGGGATCCGACGGCCGCCGATGCCGAGGGCGCCGCCGCGGTCCTCTCGCGATTCATCCGCGACAGCGCAAACCTCGGGGAACGCGGCTTCATCGTGCCGATCACTGACTACTCCGATCGCCTCGACGCCGAGGTGGAGAACCTCGTCAGCGAGGTCGCCGACAGGACCAACATGCTCCTGCTCGTCGGCATCGCCGGCACGCTCTTCGGCGTATTCGAGTTCGCGTCCCGAACGATGCATGTGCGCGGCGACGTGCTGGCGCAGATCGGCGGAATCCTCGCCGAAAGCATGGCCAAAGCGTTCCCCGTCGGATTCGTAGGACTGATGCTGATGCTCGTTTTCCAGCTCGCCCTCGGCGGACCGGTCGCACGCCTGCACCGCGCCGCAAGCGAGGCGACGACGCGCGCGCTCGAGCATCGCGG
>JBAVBF010000660.1:0-7636 GCA_049586115.1 Thermoanaerobaculia bacterium
ACGGTCAGCCACGAGCTGCGCACGCCGCTGACGTCCATTCGTGGCGCTCTCGGCCTCCTCGGCAGCGGTCTTCTCGGGCCAATCGCCGAAAAAGGGCAGCGGATGCTCGACATCGCCGTAACCAATACCGACCGCCTGGTCCGCCTGATCAACGACATCCTCGATCTGGAGCGGATCGACGCCGGCAAGGTCGAGTTGTCGCGAGCGTCTGTCGATGCGGAAACGATTCTGCTGCAAGCCGCCGAAGGCCTGCATTCGCTTTCCGAGGAAGTGGGCGTGCGCATCGTCATCCAGCCGGCAAGCGGAGCAGTCTGGGGTGACAGCGACCGCATCATCCAGACGCTGACCAACCTTCTGGCCAACGCCATCAAGTTCTCCCCGCCTGCGACGACGGTGACGGTGAGCGGAACGTCCCGCGAAAAGGAATTCGTCTTCTGCGTCGCCGACGAAGGGCGCGGTGTTCCCGACGAAAAGCTGCACACCATCTTCGAGCGCTTCAGCCAGGTCGACAGCTCCGATTCCCGCGACAAAGGCGGTTCAGGCCTCGGCCTGGCCATCTGCCAAAGCATCGTCATCGCTCACGGCGGCCGCATCTGGGTGGAGAAGAACGAACCCGCCGGCAGCCGCTTTCAATTCACGATCCCGCTGGCAAACGAGGAGCAGCATGCCGCCTAAACAAATCCTGGTCATCGACGATGAGAACGACATCCAGGAAGTCGCGCGACTGAGCCTGCAACTCACAGAGAGCTGGACCGTGATGAGCGCGAACAGCGGCGCCGCCGGAGCGCTGCTGGCACTCTCCGAAGGCCCCGACGCGATCCTCCTCGACGTGATGATGCCGGACATGGACGGCCCCAGCACCCTGCGCGTTCTGCAGCAGCAAGCCGTGACGATCCCGGTCATCTTCCTGACCGCCAAAGTGCAGCTCGCCGACCGCGAAAAATATATGCAGCTTGGCGTACGCGGCATCATCTCCAAACCCTTCGACCCGCTGACGCTCGGCCAACAGATTCGCGAGATGCTGGCTTGGGAGTGATGCCGGCATCGACCACTGAGACGCAGGCGGACTCGGTGGCGTCGCGTAGTCGTTGCCGTTAAGGCTCGATGATGCGCAGTCCCTTGAAACGACTGCGGTAGAAGCCTCGGTCGCGGGTCAGCAGCGCATCCGACTGAATCACTGCGTGCGCCCCGATGAGCAAATCCGCTACGACGCGGACGCGTGTGGCGCCCCGCTCGCGGCGAAGTTCACGCCAGAGTTGTCCAGCCTTCGCAGCGGCATCATCGAAAATCGCTTCGAAGCGGATACCGAGAAGCTTCATCGATTCGGAAAACTCCGCATCCGTCGGGAAATGTGCGCGAACCTCAGCCCATACGATCTCGCAGGCCACGAGCGCTCCTGTGTCATATGCATCACGCAGCGCCTCGCGCGACCGGTCGCCATGAACCGGGTCAGCACCCAGAACATCCAGCAGGACGGATGAATCAACAGCTACTTTCACCGCTGCCGCGCCGCGCGTTTCTTTTTGGGAGCCGCGGGCCGAGGACCGCGCATCTGGTCGAGAAGCTCATCGACCGGCTTGCTGAGATTCAGACGGCCGAACAGCCGGTCGACCGGATGATTGGGTAGCGTTCCCTTCCGCATATAGACGTCTCCGTCACGAATCTCGAACTGGATGACCGTGCCTGCCTCCAGCCCCAGCTTCTCGCGCAGCTCGATCGGTACCGTGAGCTGTCCCTTCGAGGACATCGTGCTCTTCATCATCAGTAAAGAGTATCACGACTTACCAGGATGGTAAGGAATTTGGCGGTCGTAGTTATTTCGCTACGTATACCCGCAGCGGAACTGTCGAGATCGTCGCCAGTACGTTGCGCGTCGCGTCGATCTGGCTCGCCGTCGATCGAGCCGCTTCGACCAGCACCGCATCGACGATATCGCCGTACTTTTTCCCGCCGTTGATGATGAGAGTGACGATGGCCGCTTCGAGCGGCGACATGCTCGGATTGAATGCCGCATTCTCGGCAACGCTGCCGGCGTAGATGCTGCCGTCCGACGTCTTCAGCGCCACGCCCGCGTAGCTGCGGCTGTACGGCGCGTACGACGCATTCGCCGCGGTCAGCGCGGCGTTGGTCAAATCGTCGGCCGGCGAATCGAGCGTCAAGCCGTGCGATTGCGGCGACATCAGCGCGGCGGTGATGCCGAGGTCGGTGGGGCCAAAGGCGTTGGGGAGGAGAGAGGGCAGCGGTGTGGCGGGCGTGTCCGGCAGGATGACTTGCAGCGTCGAGGCGGTCGTCAATTCGTTGAGAAATTGCCGGCAGTAGCCACACGGCGCGGCAGAGACCGCGAGCAGGTCGATGCCCGTTTCGCCGAATGAAATCGCGTGCGCCGTCGCGGCCTGTTCCGCGTGGACGGTAAAACTGAGCGCCTGGCCGGGAAACTCGTAGTTCGCGCCGAAGTAGACATTGCCGCTCACGCCATGCGCGACCGCGCCGACGAAGAAGTTGGAGATCGTCGGAATCGCGAACTGTTTCGCGCGCGGGATCAGACCGAGCATCAACCGCTCGAGCGGGACGCCCGAATCGACGATGCGCCCGACGACATCGGCAGGAAGGTAACCGCCGGCAGATTGACGTGCTGACTCGATCTCTTCGTTCGTCATCGTGGTCTCCTGACGCCTTTTACTACGAAGGTCGAAGCTTAGTTGCAATGATTACGGGACGCCGCGGCCAGCTAGCTGACGACCGGAACCATCGCGCGCTCACCGTCATCTGCTACGCTTCGCGAAACGCTGCGGGGCCGTGCGGCGTCTCACGATCAGCATGAAACAGAACACGATTTTTCAAGCCGCGGCGATCGTCGCTGCCGCCATCATTCTGGCGCTCGGCGCGAATGCCTTCGCATCGCGCGATCGCAAAGTCTCGCTCGTCGGCACCTATCCGAATGCGTTGAAGGTGCCTGCGCGCGAGGTGACCATCACACCCGTCCCGGTCGCTCCGCAGCCCGTTGCAACGACGACGCAGCCTCCGTTAACGATTACGACGCCGCCGGCCGCCACGACCGCGACAATCGCGACGCAGCCAACCGCCACCGCCGCGATCGAAACGGTCGGGCTGAACCCGAAAGCGAAAGCGCCGGCGGCACCCGCAACAACGACCACTTCCGCGCCCACACCGCCCGCACCCGCGCACGAATTCGCAGCCCATCCCGACAAGCCGTACATCGAGATCGCGTTCAATGACGTCAAGACGCTGCACGACAAAAACGTGCTCTTTCTCGACGCCCGCCGCACCTCCGTCTACGAACAGGGACACATCCCCGGCGCCCGCACCTACTCGGTCTGGGAGTCGGACATCGACGACAAAGTCCAGAAGCTGTTCGGCGAGCGCAGCGATCCCACCGCACAGA
Source organism: Thermoanaerobaculia bacterium (assembly GCA_049586115.1). GTDB lineage: Bacteria > Acidobacteriota > Thermoanaerobaculia > Gp7-AA8 > Gp7-AA8 > JADGNZ01. The sequence continues at coordinate 3,404 of JBAVBF010000660.1, forward strand.
ACCTGCCCATCGTCATCTATTGCAGCGGCGGCGATTGCGAGGATTCGCACATGCTCGCGCAGAAGCTCTGGGGCATTCAGTTCAACAACGTCTACGTCTACAAAGACGGCTTCCCCGACTGGCAGCAGCACGGCGCGCCGGTTCACACGGGAGCGAATCCGTGAAGCGATACCTGACGCATTCCTGGCTCACCATCCGCGTGCAGCTCGCCCTCGGCGCGATCTTCGTCATCGCCGCAATCCCGAAGATCGCCGACCCACCCTCGTTCGCGCACATGATCTACAACTACCGCCTGGTGCCTGCGTCGCTGATCAATCTCAGCGCGCTGGTGATGCCGTGGGTCGAGCTCCTCGCCGGCCTCGCGCTCCTCCTCGGCGTCTGGAAAGCAGCCGCGCGAAACGTGATCGGAATCCTGCTGGCGATTTTCATCATCGCGATCAGCATCAATCTCGTCCGCGACAACGCCATCGATTGCGGATGCTTCAACGTCGCCGACCGCGGCAAAACCCACGAACAGCGCATCTTCGACATGAAGGTTGACGTCGTCCGCGACCTCGGCATGCTGCTGATGGTCGCCCAGCTCTGGTGGGCGGGGAAGCGCGAGCGAGACGAGCCGTAAGCGAAACTGCCGTCATCTCAACGCACAACAAAAAGGCGGCTCGACGAGCCGCCTTTCGATTGATGCCATCTGATTGAAACCTACTTCTTCGTGTTGACTTCCGTCCCGTCGCAGGCGCCGAGGAACTTGCCGGTCATCTTGGCGGACATGTCCTGATCGCGCATCTTCATCTGCATCGAGCCTTCGTACGTGTCGCCGTGATAGGTCGTGCTGCCGCTGCCGGTCAGGCCGGAATCTTTGCACGTCATCTTCCATGAGACCGTCGTGCCTTCGACCTTCACGTCGGTGTAGGTGCAGCCGCCGCGTTTGTCGCCCGCTTTCGGGATCAGGTTTTCAGCATTTTCGGCCTGCTCCTTCGTGACGCAGACGGACATCGTCTGGGGCGGGAGCTTCACCGGCATGTTGGTCATTTCCATCTGGATCGTGGTTTCCCATTTGCCGGCCTTGGCAATCGAAACGGCCATCGCGGGAAGCGCGAGTGAACACACGAGCGCGAACAGAACGACGTTGCGAAGTTTCATTGAATCCTCCGTTGGTTTTGGCGGAGGAGTATACGTCAGAGCTTCCGCACTCCTCGGCTGCGCGTGGACGGCTCGATGCGCAATGCACCGGTCAACGCGGCCGACTCATTGCCGCTCTTCACCGTCACCACGACCGAGCCTGCAGGCGTCGCGGCATCGACCGAAAACGTGGCGCAGACGTAGTTGCTGGACCACTTGAAGTCGGATGTGCGATGAAAGCCCGGATTCGGGACATCGAACGTGGTCATGCCGCTGGTGAAGCCGTCGCCGCCGACGCCGAGAGTGATGGTCGTGCCGGCGTGCAGCAAGGTCGGCATGGCCTGAAGCGAAACGTTGTCGGTGCCGGCGGCCCACGCGCCGATCCACTTCGGGTTGAGGCGCACCGATCCCGCGCCGTTGACGTTGAGATTGCCGTAGATGCGGCCGTTCTCGACGTGGAGCGGACCGCCGTCGGCGTACTGCGTCGGGAACGACGTCACCTTCGCGGACTGCCAGAAGCCGGAGAGGTTCTGCACGTCGAAGGGACCGTCGAGCGGCTCGGCGTAGATGCGGTAGGTGCCGCTCGGCACGCCCTGCATCGAGAAGTTGCCGTTCTTGTCGGAGAGCGCCGTCGCCACCGGCTCGCCGTTGCCGTTTACCGCGACGACCTGCGCAGCAAAGATGCCGCCGTCGTCGCCGTACACACGGCCTTCGAGCGTCGCGCCCGCGGCCGGTTTGTTCTTCGCGTACGCGGCGCCGATGGCAACACGGTCATCGCTGTCGAGCGCGACGGTGTTGTTGCCGGTCGCGACGTACGGATACATGACCGATGACAGCACCGCGGAGTGGTCGAGCCCGAGGATATGACCCATCTCGTGGTCGACGAGTTGCTGCACGTTGTAGCCGCCGGAAACCGCAGCTGGATCGATCTGCATGTCGGCCTCGATGATGTGGCCGTTGTCGTCGTACCAGTTCGTGGTGAGGGCGATGAACCTCTGACCGGCGAAAAGGTCGTCGGCCATCGAGATCGTGTTGCGTCCATCTTTGCCGGCCGAGGCGCCATCGACGACGCCCAGCGACTGGAAGCCGATGTTCGTCTCGGGGATCGCGGCCCAGTCCTTCCCGGCGCGATCGAGCATCGCCGCGACCTGCGGAACCGTGTCGGCAACGCGGCGATCGATGGAGTAGCGAATCGGAAAGGAGCCGTCAGGCCAGGCCACCGGGATCAGCGTGCCGTTGTTGAAGTACGTCAGCCGCGCGGCGCCGAAGAGAGGAACGGAGGCGATTACGAAGGCTGCGGCAGCGATGGAGAGCTTGCGGATGGGGGCCATGATTGAGCGGCGAATTTGCAACCGGGATGCCATTGTAATAAGTATTTTGGCGATCGCGTAAGTATTTTTGGTTGTGTGAGATCGGGTGGCTGAAGTAGTCGTCGCGGCATTGTCATCCTGAGGCTGCGGAGGCGCGTAGCCGAAGGCGGAGACGCCGCAGGACGGCGAAGGATCTCAAGATGCGCGATCTGCGCTAAAAACCGGGGTTCAGCAACTCCAACGTATCTTGAGATCCTTCGCCGTCCTGCGCCATTTCGTCGCTTCGCGACTCAGGCTCGGCGGCTCAGGATGACAGCGAGCATGCCGAAGGCGTCAGGCGCCCTCACACAATCGCGATCAAATCGATCTCGACCAATCCGCCTTTCGGCAACTGCGCGACGCCGATCGTCGTTCTTGCCGGTTTCGTATCGCCGAAGTACGAGGCGTAGATCTCGTTGAGCGTGGTGAAGTTGGCGAGGTCGGTCAGATACACCGTCGCTTTGGCAACGTTGGCGAAGGTCGCGCCGCCCGCGGCGAGCACGGCGTTCAGGTTTTCGAAAACGCGATGCGCCTGCGCGGCAAAATCGCCTTCGACGAGCGCGCCGGTGGCGGGATCGAGCGCAATTTGTCCCGAGGTATAGATGACGTTGCCGGCACGAATTGCCTGCGAATACGGACCGATCGCTTTCGGGGCCTGATCAGAATTGATGATGTCCATGCACGCTCCTTCCCGCTTGGGGCGTGACAGTATAATCGCCGCACTTTTTGCGCGGAGCGCTCACGACGGATGGCTACGTATCCCGGTAATGCATCGCTTTCCTCGGCCGTGAAGGACCGCGTACTTTCGACGTTTCAACAGACGCTCGAACTGTACAACCAGGGCCGCGCTGCCGAGGTCGTGGAAGGCTGCACGCTGATTCTCCGGATGGATCCGATGTTCGATCCGGCGAAGAAACTACTGGAGAAGACGCGCAATCCGAACGCGCAGGTCGACGTCGATTCGCTGATGCCGCCGGCGGACGATCCGCTGCGCGAAGCACGCGCGGCGCTTGCAGCGCGCGATTTTCAGCGCGCGAACGATCTGACGTCCGAGGTGCTGCGCGACGACTTCACGAACGAAGAAGCGCGCGCGATCAACGATGAAGCGCGCGAGAAAATCGAAGCGGCGCCGTTCGTGGAGCAGTTCATCCGCAAAGCGGGAACGTTCATCAGCCAGGGAAACGTCGCGGCGGCGCGCGCGGAATTGGAAAAGGCACGCGCGCTCGACAGCGAGCATCCCGGCATCAGCAAACTCTCAGAGTCGCTGGTGACACCGCAGCCGGCGCCATCGTTCACGTCCGGACCGAGTCCGTCGTTCATCGTCGACACTCCGCCGCCCGCTCCCGCCGCGGGCCGCACGACGGCACAGGCCACCGATTTCGGCTTCACGTTCGAAGAGGAGAAGCCGTCCGCGAATGAGCCGTCCTTCGGCGCGTTTTCGTTCGACGCTCCGTCGCCAGCGCCTGCACCGGCTCCCGCGGCACCTTCGTTTGATGGTTTTTCGTTCGATGCGCCATCGGCGCCGTCTGCCGGCAGTTTCGATTTCGCTCCCGCGGCCACGCAGCCCGGAGGCGACGATCAGCGGAAGATCGAGCAGTACCTCACCGACGGCGACCGCGCCGCGAATGCCGGCAATTACCAGCAGGCCATCGATCTCTGGTCGCGCATTTTTCTGATCGACGTCACGAACGATGAGGCGTCGAGCCGCATCGAGAACGCGAAAGCGAAACGGCGCGAGAACGAGGCGAAAGTCGAGGCGCTGCTC
>JBAVBF010000661.1:0-2529 GCA_049586115.1 Thermoanaerobaculia bacterium
AAGAAGACGCGCGCCACGATCCGTCTGCCGCTGAACAGCTACGCGCGGATGGTCATCGCCGTCGCCGATCTCGACGGCTCGATCCTCGCGCTCTACCGCATGCCCGATGCGACCGTCTTTTCGATCGACGTCGCCGTCGCCAAGGCACGCAACGTGATCTGGTTCAGCAGCGGCCACGACCTCGGCGGCGTCGGAGCGGCGACCGCCGTTACGAATCGCACCATCGGCTTCGGCGCCCAGCCGCTCTATCCGCCCGGCATCGATTCGAAAGTTTTCGGCGTCGCGCCCGGCCCGTTCTACTCCCTTTTTCTGCACGATCTCGCCAACGCCTGCAGCCAGGGATCGCAGCCGCCGAACGCGAATCAGAACGGCATCGTCTTCTTTCCCGGAGCCACGCCTCTCTATCAAAACGGCAAACTCGTTGGCGGTCTCGGCGTCAGCGGCGACGGCGTCGAGCAGGACGACTACGTGACATATCTCGGCGCCGGAAGTCCTCTCCCGACGCCGAAAATCTGGGCCGACCAGCTCAAAGTCAATGGCGTCCGCCTGCCGATGTTCAAGTTCCCGCGAAGCCCCGAAGGCGTCACCGAATGCGCGGGGAAACCGTGTTCGTAGATAGGCTCGCGCGCCGGCTGTTCATCATCGCGATGCTCATCGCGACATGCGCGTTCGCACAAACACAATCCATCACTATTAGTGATGATCAGCCGCTGTACGCTGAGGGCGTCCCGTTCATGCTCAGCGGAACGTCGCTGCCGGGCGCCGTTATCACCATCAGCATCGAGAAATCCGGCAACGGCCAGACCACCGCCGATGCCACCGGACACTGGAGTGTCATCTGGACCGCTTCCGTCAAAACCGGAACGTGGACGATCACCGCCACCTCCGGCGGCGTCACCGCCACGCAGCTTCTGCGCGTTCAGATTCAGGGCAACGTGCAGCGCCAGCCGATGGTCGAGCCGCCTCCGTTGCGCTATGGCACTCCCGAACTTCCCAATCCCGACACCTATCAGGAGATGACCGACCGCTGGCGTATCACGCCGCCGCCGTACGAGCTCACCGAGAAGCCAAAAGGGCGGCCCGTCCCCAAACGCGTCACGGAAATCGTCGGCCAGGAAGGCGCCACGCTCGATCCGTACAACACGAATCTCCTCAAAGGCGACCTCCCGATTTTCGGGAAGGACTGGTTCTTCAACCTCACCGCCATCAGCGACACGCTGGCCGAGTCGCGCACGCTGCCGACGCCGTCGGGCGTCAGCGCCGTCAAGCCGCACTCCATCACTGTTTTTGGCAAAGACAACCAGAACCTCTTCAACGAAAACGTCATCGCCTCATTCGATCTTTTTCGGGGTCTGACCGCATTCAAGCCGATCGAGCAGCGCTACAAGATCACGCTGATCGGCAACCTCAATTACGTCCACCTGCGCGAGAACGGCCTGGTCAAGCCGGACGTTCGCCGCGGAACGTCGAGGACGGATAGTGACGTCGCGCTGCAGGAGTTTTTCTACGAACGGAAGATCGCTGACCTCTCGCCGAACTACGACTTCATCTCCTTCCGCGCCGGTTCGCAGCCGTTCAACAGCGACTTCCGCGGCTTCATCTTCAACGACACCAACCTCGGCGTCCGCCTCTTCGGCAACTACGCGTCCAATCGTTACCAGTACAACCTGGCGGTGTTCGACCGGCTCGAGAAAGACACCAACTCCGGCCTCAACACGAGGGACTTGCGCGATCAGAAAGTCGTCATCGCCAACGTCTACTGGCAGGACTTCCTGGTCCACGGCTACACGCAGCAGTTCAGTTTCCACTTCGTGCGCGACGAGGCCACCTTCCACTACGACCGCAACGGTGTCCTCGTGCGTCCCGCGCCGGTCGGCGTCTTCACACCGCACGAGATTCGCGCCGCGTACCTCGGCGAGTCGGGCCTCGGACACATCGGACGTTTCAACGTCGATCACGCCGTCTACTACGTCTTCGGCCACGACGATTTGAATCCGATCGCCGGTCCCGATCCAAATTTGCGCGACAGCAACGGAGTGAGGATCGGTGCAGGGATGGCCGCGCTGGAGGTCTCCTACGATCGCGACTGGTATCGCCCGCGACTCGCGTTCTTCTACGCGTCGGGCGACCGCAACCCGCGCGATCGTCGTGCAACCGGCTTCGACTCCATCTACGACAGCCCTAACTTCGCCGGTGGCGGCTTCTCGTTCTTCAACCGCCTCGGCATCAGACTTCCGTCCAGCGGCGTGGCCCTCGTCGAACGCGGCTCGCTGCTGACCAGTTTGCGCAGTTCGAAAGATGAAGGACAGCCGAACTACGTCAATCCCGGCGTGCAACTCGCCAGCGCCGGAATCGACGTTGACGTGACGCCGCGGCTCAAAGCGATCGCCACTGCGAACTACATCCGCCTCGATGCGACGCAATCCGTGGAAGCGATTCTCTTCCAGGGCAACATTCACAAGACCCTCGGCACCGACATTTCGCTCGGCCTTCGCTACCGGCCGCTGCTCAACCAGAACATCGTCATCG
>JBAVBF010000662.1:0-1661 GCA_049586115.1 Thermoanaerobaculia bacterium
CACCGGCACACCGAGAAAGCGATCCGAGGAAACACCGTCCGGATCGTCGAGATCGAGATCGACGCGAGGATCACCGGCCAATCGCGCCAGGCAGACGCTCATCCCGCTGCGAAGAACAAAACTGACCAGACCCGCCGCCGCGCTCGCCTCCTCGGCGCCCTCGCCCGGCGTCCACAGGACGTCCTCTTCCCGATCGAACAAAACGCAGCGGCTGCGCCGCGACTTCATCACCGTTCCGATCGATCGCGCCACGGCATCGGCCACCTCGGCCACGTTGTCCGCCAGCGCCATCCGGCGCAGATCGTCGACGGGAAGTCCGGTCTCGATCGCTCCGTCGCGATCGTGCAGCCCGCGGGCGCCGTCGACCAACGCGGCTAACTGCCGCTCGGGCAGGTCGCCTCCCACGAGGTAGAAGAGGCGATCGGCATCCACGAGCGGCTGAAAGTCGGCCAACTGTTCCGGCGCCGAAAGGACGATGCTGCTACATCGTGTGCGAGGCGCCTGCGACGCCAACACGTCGAGCGATGCCATCACCCCGTGCGCGGTCGCCTCGGGCCCGAACACCAGGACCACGTGCTCGTATGCGCGAATGGAAGCGAGCAGCCCGGCATCGAGCGCCTGGCTCACGCGATAGACCGGGATGGCCATGGACGCGGCCAGGGCGCCGGTCACCGGCTTCCCTCCAAACATCCGGACATCGTCGCGAGGCTGAGCGGGAATCCCACGATTCCTCCGTTGAAAACGCTCGCGAGTTTGCGCCGCCCTTCCGGCAGGCCGAACGAGAAAGGGATGGAATCGACAGATTCAGGGATGAATCAAGCAAAAGCCGGGGAGATTGAATTACGTCGCCTCTCCATGATCGCGTTGAGCGCTTGTATCGGATTCACTCTCCGGAAAGGCCCGCAACGACCGACCACGGTGACCCTGCAAGGGATCGGGATACGCAAATCACGGATACACCGAGTTCGAACACCCCGGACCAACGTACAGCTCGATCCCGCCGTCTTCGAGATCCGATCGCACCGGACAGCAGCTGAACGCTTCGTCTTTCTTCGGATAGCCGGGATCGGTCGGAATGGTTTCCGTCAGGAGGAAGTAGAGCAGAAAGTCTTCGTCGCGATCGGAACCGCCGGCGTCGGGATCCGGAAGATTCGTGACCAGCACGCTTGCGCCGCTGCGCAGCGTGATCGACGTCGACTCCGTCGCGCCGAACGGTGTGATCGCCAGAATCGGGTCACCGGCGGTCTGCGCGGTCAGCACGATCATGCACGCGCCGTTCTCGTCGTTTCTGCGATAGCCGTGCAACTCGCCCTGCGGGATGTCGAAGAACGCGGCCATCGCCGGACCGCCGTGTAGTGCTTCGGCGTTGGGCGGGATGATCCCGCCGACGATGTAGTCCTTGAGGTGCGGCGCGCACTCCGCCGCGGTCGCATCGACGTGAAGCGGAGGCGCCGGGTTCGTGATCGTCAATACAACCTGGTCGAGAGCGAAGACCAGCATGCCCGTCGTGTCGTTCGGCGGTGCGACCGGCAACGAGCCGATGCGCATGACATCCTGATGGTGGAAGTGCAGGCGTGCGAAGTGGGGATCGATGCCCTTGTCTTTGAGCTTCTCATGGGCGTCGATGCGCTCGCGGCTGGAGGCGTCGACGAGGACGAAAC
>JBAVBF010000663.1:0-18401 GCA_049586115.1 Thermoanaerobaculia bacterium
ACCGTCGTCAGCGGCGTTCGCTGCGGGTCCGCCGACATCAGCCGCGGTCCCTGCGCCGTCATCAGTTCCGGTGCGAAGAGCGACACTTTCGCGCCGCTGACCGGCTTCCCGTCGATGTTGATAGCCACACCGGTGACGGCAGCGTGCAGCGACACAACGAACGACAACACGAACGCAACGCAGAGCAACCGGCGGATTGCAGGCATGACTTGTCCTCCCGAGTCGAACGAATGTACGACCTTTAGACGAAGAATGCTGAACCGGGTTTCGACGTTTGGCGCGTACATGCCGAGAATGCCCGTACGCGGGGAGAAGCTGCGCCAGCGTCTCGACGCGCTCGTGGCCACGTTCGACGTCACGACCATCGCGCCCGATCCGCTGCAGCTCGTTCTCCGCTACTCCGATCCGCGCGATCAGGAAGTGGCGGGCCTGCTCGCCGCCGCCTTCGCCTACGGCCGCGCGGACATCGTGGTCGCGAACGTTGGCCGCGTGCTCGATCGGATGATGCCGTCGCCGTTCGCGTATCTGTCGGCATTCGATCCCGCGGAAGGCAAACGAAGATTCGCCGGCTTCACGCATCGCTTTCACAAGACGCCGGAGCTAATCTCGCTGCTGACCTGCATCGCCGCAGCGATCCGCGAACACAACACGATCGGCGAGCTTTTCCGCATTTGCTACGACGGCGCCGATCGCGACATCGGTCCGTCGCTGGCGCGCTTCGTCGATGCGCTGATCGGCGAACGCCGTACCAAAGCGCTCGACTACCTTCTGACGTCGCCCGCGAATCACTCCGCCTGCAAACGGATGAATCTCTTCCTCCGCTGGATGGTCCGCCGCACTCCGCCCGACCTCGGCATCTGGGCATTCGTCGATCCCTCCAAACTGGTCATGCCGGTCGACACGCACGTCCACCGCATCGCCACGTTCCTCGGCCTGAACGATCGCAAGTCCGCCGACTGGAAAGCCGCCCGCGCCCTGACCGACCGCCTCGCGAAATTCGATCGCTCCGATCCCGTCCGCTACGACTTCGCAATCTGCCGCTTAGGCATCCTCGATCTCTGCAGCCGCAAGCGAAAGAAGGAAAACTGCGACGTCTGCCTGCTGCGCGATGTGTGCAGGTTTCCGGTGGGGTAGACCAGACCGATTTCGCTGCCGATCGAGGATCGTTGCGCTACCACTCCCACTCCGTCTCGTCGAACGAAGTCGGTCGCGAGTCGCCGAGCAGACGGTCGTTATGCTGCTCGGCCATCGCGCGAAACGTCCCTTCCCACCCTTCGCGCGCTGAACGCCCCGGACGAATGACGATTTCGTTCTCTCGCACCTCGATGCGGACCTCGTTCGTCAGGTGACTCTGTTCCAGCGGTGACTTCGGAATGAGAACACCTCGCGAGTTGCCGATTCGGATGATGCGCGCTTTCATAGGACCACAATGTAATTTGGAACGAGCCTCACGGCGAGCGAAACGCCTTTTCGTAGCCGGTCATCTCCACATATCCGCGTCCGTTGACGGCGACATTGCCGAACGAGCCGGCGGCGTCGACGGCGCCTTCCCAGTACGTGACGTGCGTCGAGCTGCTCGTCACCAGCTCCTGATCCTTCATCACCGGCTGCAGATTGAGCGCGATGCCGAACGCGGGGACGGCGATGCGCCAGCCCATCGGATACGTTCCGCCCGATTTTTTCGAATGCCACGAACCGGTCGGTGTGATCGAGATCTGCTCGCGCCGAAGGTGGATGACGTTTCCTTCGCTGCTGATGAGCGAGCCGGATGAAACCGGGTCGGGCGTGCCGTCCCTGCGACGGATCTGGTAGAGCATCAGCTCCGCATCGTTGTCGAGCTGGACGGAGAACCAATCCCACCCCTGCTGACTTTCGCGCAGCCCCGAGCTGCCGAACTCGTGATCCATCCACGCCGTTCCGTGGCAGTTCGCGCCGTTGACGCGGCCACGCACGTCGAGCCGCGACATCGAGTAGTAGTGCGATGCGTAACCGGGACCTTCGGCTTTGACGCTGATGCCGTTCTCGCCATGGATGGCCGGCGCTTTCCGCGAGGTCATCACCAGATCGATGGCGTCTTTGCCGCCGTAACCGACGATCCGCCACGAGCCGTCCGCGAGCGTGACCGCGCGCCACCCTTCGTTGAAAACATCGAGCGTCCCCGCGGCCGCGCCGGCGGTAAACGGCGACGAGCGATTGAGTTTTTCGTAGTAACGGAACTCGTTCGCGGCCACGTCGGTGATCGCAAAGTGCGCGAGCGAAAGATTGCGCAGATCCCAGCGCGTTTTCGGTTCCGTCCCCGGCGGGACGACGCCGACGCGGAAGAACGTCAGCTCGAATCCGTAGCGCTTGCCGCCGTCCGTATCGAGATGGCCGGTGTAGTACCACCACTCGGTTTTGTAGTCGTCGTGTGTGCCGTGATCGCGCGGAAACGAATAGTCGTAGCCGGGCAGCGCGGGCTGGAACTGCGGCACCGCCAGAAGCAACGCCAATGCGGCGGCCCGAAGCATTCGGCCATAATATTCGCTCGCCAATGGCCGAGACCCCGGTCGCAACTCCAGCCCGAACGCGCTTCCGCACCGTTGCCGCGGAAGGGAGCATTCCTATCGATGCCGACGATCTCGTCGCGCTGGCGCGGCGCTACGCCGACCAGGGGATGTACGACGAAGCGATCCATCTGTACGAGATGGCGGAGAAGTTGAAGCCGGGCTCCGTCGCGGTCCGCATCAACCTGGCTCGCGCGCGCGACCTCAAAGCGGAGGCCGAGGCCTCGAGGTATGAGACGGTGAGGCAGGATGTCGATGCGCAGCGCGCGCGCGACGAAGTCGATGCCTCGCAATACGTCGGTCTGGCGCAGTACTACATGGCCAAGGACCAGACGTCGAAGGCCATCGAGCTGCTCGAAATCGCCAAGCTGAAGACGCCGAACAACTATCGCCCTTACGAAATCCTCGGCCGCCTTCACTACTCGCAGGGCGAATGGGATGCGGCGCACGAGGAGATCGTCAAGGCGCGCAAGCTCAATCCGTTCGACCGCGGACTGGCCGAAATCTCCGGACGCGTCGAGTTCGAGCTGCGCAACTTCGAGCGCGCGATGGAGGATTTCGTCGACGCCTTTCTCCTCTCCACCGACCAAAAGGGCGAGAGCACCGAGCCGGTGCGGCGCATGATCAACACGCTCAAGCGGATGGAGAATATCGAGACGAAGGAGCTGAACGCGCGCATCAAACAGCGCGTCGAGCAGCTGCAGCTCTGCACCGAACGCCTCGAGCTTCGCAAGGACAATCTCTTCAAGGTCGAATCGAAAAAAGGGCTGCGCGAGATCATTCAGAAAATCACCCGCGACGCCGAGACGCGCGACAACCTCATCACCATGGCCGCCGATCTGCGCGCGCTGGAGGTGTTTCAACACATCAAGGATGAGCAGCTCATTCGCCTGTCGAAATTCGCGCGCGTGGAAGTGCTCGAAGAGGGTGGCCACGTCTTCCGCGAAGACGATCGCTCCATGGATTTCTACGTCGTCAAACACGGCCGCGTCGATATCCGCAAGGACACGCCGTTCGGCCCGCAGATTCTCGGCTCGCTCACGGAAGGGACGATTTTCGGCGAGATGAATTTCATCGACCGCACGCATCGCTCCAGCGATGCCGTGGCCGTCGTTCCGTCGAGCTGTTTCACCTTCTCCTTCAGCGCGCTCGACCAGCTCATGGACGAGGACAAGCAGCTCGCCGTCGGCCTGCACTGGGCGTTCTGGCGCTCGCTCACCGAGAAAGTGCGCGACGCCAACGAGCAGCTCAAGCTCTTCTTCCAGGAGGATGCGAAAAAAGGGCGGGGCCGCAAACGCGTCGAAGGGACGCGCGAGATGCAGCAGGTCACCGTCAAGTCGGAAGACAAGGTCGATCTCTTCAAGGAGCGCGGCCTCTCCGCCGGTGAAATGAAGCTGCTGGCGACGTTTTCGAGCGAGGAGCGCTTCAGCGAAGGGTCGATGGTTTTCCGGGAAGGAGAGAAGGGCGAGAAGCTCTACATCGTCCTCGACGGCCGCGTGCGCATCTCGAAATTCATCCCGGGCGTCGGCGAGGAAGCGCTGGCCGTGCTCGACCGCGGCGACTTCTTCGGCGAGATGGCGCTGATCGACGACAAGGCGCGCTCCGCCGACGCGAAGGCACACGACGGCGGCGCGACGGTGCTGTCGATCGACCGCGCCACGCTGAACGAGATCCTCTCGATGGACCCGCACGCGTCGCTGCAATTCCTGAATCTTCTCTGCCGGATGATCAGCCGCCGCCTGCGCGAGATCAACGAGAAGATCGTGCAGTGGAAGTACATGTCGGGCGGGTTCTAGCGGCCGTCGTCGCTCCGCGGCTCAGAGCTTCTGAAGAAATCTGCACCGTTTTGTCATCCTGAGGCTGCCGCAGGCGCGGAGCCGAAGGCGACCACGCCGGAGGGCGCCGAAGGATCTCAAACTTCCTACACTGCATTGAATCCCAGCGGGTTCCAGCGGGAGTTGCGCATCTTGAGATCCTTCGCCGTCCTGCGCGCCTCCGGCTTCGCCTACGCCGCTTCGGTGGCTCAGGATGACAAATCGCCGGCTGCTTGGGAGCGGTAAAGCGCTTCCAAACGCGCAATCCGCAGCTCTTTCGAAAATCCCCGCACAACGTGCTCCCGCGCATTCGCCGTGACCCGCGTACGGCGCGGCTCATCGTCGATCACCTCGGCGATTGCACGCGCCAGCGGGGCAACTTCTTTCGCCGGAATCAGCCAGCCAACTTCGGGCGATGAAACCAACTCGCGATTTCCGCCGCAGTCCGTGGCGATGACCGGCTTGCGCATGGCCATCGCTTCGCGGATCGTGCCGGTGATGCCGGTGCCGGCCCACGATGCGTCGACGACGAGATCGCACGACGCGAACACGTTCGGCATATCGTCGCGGTATTCGATCGCCGTGACGTTCGAAGCCACACCAAGCTCCCGCGCATAGTCATTCACGGACGCCTGCTCGCCCGCATCGCGGCAACCGATCAGCGCGAGATGCACGTGCGGATGCGTCGGCAGAATCGACGCGACCGCATCGATCAATTCCTTCCAACCCTTCCACTCCCGCACGCCGACCTGCGCGATGAGAAAACGATCGTCGGCGATTCCTTTCTCGCGCCGGAACGCGCGCGGATCCCATTTGTCGGGATCGAACAGCGCGACGTCCGTTCCTGCGTAGATGACGACCACCTTCTCGCGCGGCAGCCCACCGCTGGCGACGATCACATCCTTGATCTGCTCGCACACCGTGACCACGCGACTGACGCGCCGCGTGCGGTACTTGATCCGGTTCCAGACGTCGAGCGGAAATGAAACTCCGCGATTGACGACGAATGCGCGCACGGGCTGCAGGAACGTCGCTGCAAGCGCGAGCGAATGCGCGACGCCTTTGTGCACGTGCACCGCGTCCGGCTTGACGTCGCGAAAGAGTTTGCCGAGCTTCCACGCGCTGACCACATCGAACTGATGCTTCATCGGCAGGCCGACGAACGTCACATCCGCGGCGGCGGCCTTCGACGCCAGCACCGCGTCCGGCCGGCTGACGATCGTCACGTCGTGTCCGCGTTCGCGCAGACCGGCCGCGGCCTGAAACATCTGGTGCACGGACCCGGTGTTGAACTGGTTGAACTCGAGGATCTGGAAGATGCGCATCGGCGAGGGCGCGGATTGTAGCGGCGGTAGCGGGAAGCGCGCACTTGCTATATCGTTTCCGATCCCCGGAACTGCCTAAACTACTGACGACAATGACCGACAAACCGAAATCCGAGATCAAAGTAACCGACCGGCGCATCTTCACGTCCGAGGGGGAGATTCGCGAAGAATTTCGTGAGGAGATCAAAGCGGGCGATCCATTTGCTGCGAAACCGGCAGCGCCGCCACCTCCAATAAAAGAGGCGCCCGCCGAGCGGCGGCAGACGCCGAATCCGGAGCCGCCTGCCAGCGGCGAACGGCGCAACAAATCGATCGCCGACAAAGCGCAGAATCCGGGTACGCCGTTCGCCGATTTCGTCGAGCCGCTGATCGCTCAGGCGTACGTTTCGCTCGGCATGCTTCGCGATCCGTACGGGCAGAAGCCGAAGATCGACGTCGCCGCGGCGCGGCAGATGATCGAAATGATCACCATGCTCAAAGACAAGACCGCCGGCAATCTGACGCCGGACGAAGATGATTTCCTCTCGACGCACCTCGGAGAATTGAAGCTCGCATTCGTTCAGCGAACGAAAAGTCTTACATGAAACTCCGCCCCCTCCTGCTGCTCGCCGCGTCCGTGTGCCTTGGCTCTCTGGCGGCACGCGCGGAGGATCTCGCGCCGCGCGACATCTGGCCGCAGGCGACGTCCGCCGCCGATTCGGGCAATTTCGCGGCGGCGGTGAAAAAGACGGCGCAGCTCACCGAGGTGGGCAAATCGTCCGGCATCCGAACGTATCCGGACTATGCGCTGTCGGCCAGCGCGCTGGCGCGTCAGGCGGCCAGGCAGGGGAACAAGTCCGCGTCCGAATGGGGCGCGAAGGCAGCCGACGCGCTCGATCCGATTTCGCCGGCCGTCGCGTTCATGCGCGCGGACGATGCGGTCGACTCATCGAACTGGCCGGGCGCGATTACCGCGGTTTTCCGCGGATTCGGAAACGTCCTGCGCAACTATCGGTCGCGGCTTTTGAGCCGCTCTGATTTTTTGATCACGCTCCTGATGGCGATCGGATTGACGGCGGCCATCTTTGCGATCGCGCTCTTCGTCCGCTACGGCCGCGCCCTGGCTCACGACTTCCGCGAAATTCTCGGCGAGCGAATGCACGGCGGCTCCGTCTCCGTGCTCGCCTTCGCTCTGCTCTTTCTGCCGGTATTTTTGTGGCTTGGTCCGGTCTGGCTGGTCTTCTACTGGTTCATCGTCTTCTTCGGCTACGCAAACCGAGGCGAGCGGATTTTGATCCTGTCGTTTTCGACATTGATCGCCGTGGCGCCGGTGCTGCTCGATCTCACATCGCATTGGATCGCGGGCGTCGACAGCCCGGTGGTCATGTCGGCGATCGCCAGCAGCGAACGCAGCTACCAGCCGGACGCGCTGCGCCGCATGCAGGAGCTGATCAGCATCGTTCCCGACGACGCCACGCTGCACCTCCTGATCGGCAACCTCTACATGCAGGATGGCAACGAGCAGCAGGCCACGCAGCATTACCGCCGTTCGGCCGAGTTGCACGATTCCGCCGGTGCGCACGTGAACCTCGGCAATCTGCATTTCTCCAACAACGATTTCGCGACGGCCGTGACCGAGTACAACAAAGCCGAGGAGCTCGATCCGAAACTGGCGATCGCGTTTTACGACGACTCGATCACGCTCGGCGCGTTGTCGAAGTTCGACGAGCAGGCGCAGAAGCTCGATCGCGCGAACAGTCTCGACCGCTCGCGCATCGAACGCCTCACCTCGGCGCCGCCCGCGCAGAAAATCGTCTTCTACGACCCGCCGATCTCGCAGGCGTGGAGCGTGTCGTCGGACATTGCACGCCGAGGAGTGGCGCGGTCGCTCTTCGGAAACTATGCGTGGTTCGATCCGCTGGAAAGCGTTCGCAATCCGCTGACGCTCGGCGCGATCCTGACCATCCTCCTCGCACCGCTCGTACACGTCATCCGCCGCAAGACCGGTTACGCCGGCGCGTGCATCAAGTGCGGGCGAACGTATTGTCCGCGTTGCAAGTCGGCGGCGGAAAGCGCCACGTTCTGCACGCAATGCATCCACATCTATCTGAAGCGCGACGGTGTTTCGATGGCCACGAAGCGCGCCAAACTGGAAGAGGTGAGCGAGCACCAGGGCGGCGTGATGACGCGCAATCGTTGGCTGGCCACGTTCCTGCCTGGCAGTGCGCACTTCATCGAAGGGCGCACCGTCGCCGGAACGATCGCGGCATTCCTTTTGGCATTCTTCGTTTCGCTGGCGCTGCTCTCCGGCCGTCTGGCGCCGGTGCTCGCGCCTGGCGACGCTGCGAGAATGTTCGTGCGCATCGTGGCGATTGCGGTCGCCGTGATTCTCTGGATTTTCATCACGCTGCCGATTTACCGGCGGGGCGTTTCGGTCTAAGTCATGGCACTCGAAGGCACACTCAAAGACTTCAGCCTCGCGGACATCTTCCAGCTCATCGGGCTGCAACGGAAGACGGGCGTGCTGACGTTGCGCACGAGTGACGACACCGTCACGGTGACGTTCCTCGACGGCAAAGTCGTCGGAGCCGATTCGCTCAACCATCGCCTCGAAAATCGTCTCGGCCACGTCCTGATCCGCAGCGAGCTGCTGACGCAGGATCAACTCAATCGCGCGCTCGAGATCCAGAAGGAGACGCTGCAGCGCCTCGGCTTCATCCTCGTGCACTACGGCATCATTTCGGTCGACGCGCTCAAGCAGGCGCTCCAGCTCCAGATCCTGCAGATCATCTTCCGCCTCTTCCGCTGGAAAGACGGCGAGTATCACTTCTCGCAGGAAACGACCATCGAGTACGACCGCGATTACGTGGTGCCGGTCAGCGCCGAGTCGATCCTGATGGAAGGCGCGCGGATGATCGACGAGTGGCCGATCATCGAGAAGCGCATCCGCTCCTACGACATGGTCTTCCGCAAGAAGCTGACGGACCAGGAGATCGTGGTCGTCGGAGCGGAAGAGGCGGACGAGATCGATTTCGATGCCTCGGATTCGTCGCGGCGCCGAAGGCCGATCATCAGCGACAAGATCCGCATCTCGCGCGAAGAGAAAGTCATCTACGACCTGGTCGACGGCACGATGACGGTGCGCGACGTGATGGAGATGTCGAAGTTCTCCGAGTTCGACACGGCCAAGGCGTTGTACGAGTTGCTCACGCGCGACCTGATCGAAGAAGTGCGCGGCAGCGCCGCAGCCGAGGTGCTGGCCGCGCAGGCCACGCCGCTGGACGAAACGGATGTCGCGGAAACGCCGGTGCCGCTCCCGCTCGTGGCCGTGCTGGCGATGCTGGCCATCCTGTCGCTGGCGACATCGTTCCGCAATCCGCTGAATTCGTTGAATCCGCTCGGACCGGCGCAGCGTTCGTCGTCCGTCGAGGAAACGCGCAAGGCGATTTCCATCCAGCGCATTGGTCAGATCGGTGAAGCGGTGGAGGCGTACAACCTCGTCAACGGCCATCTTCCGGCGCGCCTGCAGGAGCTGACGCCGGTCTACATCTCGCCGTCGCTGCTCCACGATCCATGGGGCCACGCGTACAAGTACCTCCCGCAACCCCAGCGCTACCTCGTCATCGGCTTCACGCCCGACGAGAAGCCGGACACGGACCTCTTCCTCTCGCACATGATCGAGTCGGGCTCGCCATCGGCAGCCGCGTCGAAGCCGGTCACGGGCGGAATCCAGTTGCTGGATTGACTGGCGTTAGACTCCCTCCATGAAAAACATGAAGGTTGGAATCCTCGGATCGGGCGACGTCGGCAAGTCGTTTGCGCGGGCGTTTGGTGCGCTGGGACATGAGGTCGTGATCGGCTCGCGGTCGCCGGAGAAGTTGAGCGACTTCGTCGGCGGCGAAGGAGATCGCGTCACCAGCGGCACGTTCGAAGAGGCGGCGCGATCGGGCGATCTGCTCGTCCTGGCCACGCACGGAATGGCCACGGAAGCAGCGCTGACGATGGCGGGCAAACAGAACTTCGATCACAAAGTCGTCATCGACGCAACCAATCCACTCGATCAAAGCGGCGGCGTGCCTCGGCTTGCGATCGGGTTCACTGACTCCCTCGGCGAGCAGATTCAGCGCTCGATTCCGAACGCGCGCGTGGTCAAGGCCTTCAACACCGTCGGCAATCCGCTTTTCTTCAAGCCCGAACTGCCGGGCGGACCGCCGGACATGTTCATCGGTGGCAACGATGCCGACGCCAAGAAGCTGGTCTCGCAAGTCTGCGACGCGTTCGGGTGGGGCGTCATCGACCTCGGCGGCATCGAAGCGTCGCGTTATCTCGAGCCGATGTGCATGGCCTGGGTCTTCCACGGCGTCATCTCCGGCACGTGGATGCACGCATTCAAGATGCTGCACAAATAAGTTCGGCGATAAATCGCGCCCGTTCACCTCTTCGCAACAGCCCGCCGCCATCTGAGGAGTAGCATTGCGCTCCGTCCGGGGCAGAGGTTTTGCAACCCGGCCTGCGTAAATCAGAGTTTTCAACGGAGAGGTCCTTACGATGCGCAAACTCGCAGTCGCTTTCCTCTTTCTTCTTTTCGCGTCCACCGCACTCAATGCGCAGTACTTCGGGCGCAACAAAGTGCAGTGGGAGGCCTTCGACTTCAAGGTCCTCAAGACCGAGCACTTCGACATTTATTACTACGACCGTGAAGCGGACGTGGTGAACGACGTCGGACGGCAGGCGGAGCGCTGGTACACGCGCCTCTCGCGGACGTTCAACCACACGTTCACCCGCAAGCCGATCGTCCTCTACGCGAACTCCGCTGACTTCCAGCAGACCACCACCACGCCGGAGATGATCGGTGAAGGCACTGGCGGATTCACCGATCCGTTCATGAACCGCGTGGTCCTGCCTCTGACCGGCGATTACGCGGAGAACGATCACGTCATCGGCCACGAAATGGTGCACGTCTTCCAGTTCGACATCGCCGCGGGCATCACCAGCAGCCGGCGCCGTTTCAATCTGGAGATGATGCCGCTGTGGATCGTGGAAGGCATGGCCGAGTACTTCTCGAAAGGCCGCGTCGATCCGCTCACGGCGATGTGGATTCGCGATGCCGAGGTACACAACCGGCTGCCGACGCTGCGGCAACTCGAGCGCGATCCGTACTACTTCCCGTACCGCTACGGACAGGCACTGCTGGCGTACATCGGCGGACGTTTCGGCGATGACGCGGTGGTGCGCTACTTCCTCGCGGCCGGTTTGACCAGTCCTGAAGCGGCGTTCGATCGCTCGCTTGGTGTCCCGGCGAAACAATTGTTCGCCGACTGGCAGGAATCGGCGCACGAGATGTACGGGCCGATCGTGGCCGACCGTCCCTCGCAACCCGGCACGCCGCTGATCGGCAGCAAGCAGGGAGTGCGCGGCAATCTCAACGTCGGACCGGCGTACAGCCCGGACGGAAAGTACATCGCTTTCCTTTCCACGCGCGCCATCTTCGACATCGATCTCTTCCTCGCCGACGCGCAGACGGGACAGGTCATCCGCAAACTCGCATCGACCGATCGCAACGGACACTACGAAGCGTTGCGCTTCATCGATTCGGCCGGCAGTTGGTCCGCCGATTCGAAACGCCTCGCCTTCGTTACGTTCGAAAAGGGCGACAACTACCTCGGCATCGTCGACGTCGATTCGCGCAACTTCAAGAGCGTCCGCGTGCCCGGCATCGACGCCATCACGAACGTGGCGTGGTCGCCGGACAACCGCACCATCGCCATCGCCGGCCAGGCCACCGGCGTCTCCGACCTTTTCCTCTTCGATACGGAAACGAAGGAAGTGCACCGGCTGACAAACGACAAGTTCGCGGACATGCAGCCGGCCTTTTCGCCGGACGGCAAGACGATCGCGTTCGTTTCCGACCGCGGCTCAGGTCCGGAAGCGAATCTCGAGACGCTGTACTTCGAAGGGACGCGCATCTCCACGATCGACATCGCCAGCGGTGCGATCAAGAACCTGCCGTTGTTCGCCAACGCCAAGAACATCAATCCTGCGTACGGACCGGACGGCAGCATCTACTTCATCGCCAATCCCGAGGGGATGGCCGACATCTACCGCTACTCGCCGGACGGACGCGTCAGCCGCATCACGCGCGTGCAGACCGGTGTCTCCGGCATCACCGAGCTGGCGCCAGCTCTTTCGGTGGCTACGCGCACGGGCGACATCGCGTTCTCGCTGTACGAAAACGACAACTACAACATCTACAAGCTCGCAGCGAACCCGCCTTCGCTTGCGGTCGCGACGACGAATACGGCGCCGTCGAGCGCGCGCGCGGGCCAGCTTCCGCCGCTGCGCGGTACCGGCTCGACGATCACCGCGTATCTGCAGAAACCTGAGGAAGGATTGCTCCCCGCCAGCACGACCTTCACGCAGGCGTCGTATCGTCCGGGCCTGCACATCGCTTACCTCGGGCCTCCGACCATTGGCGTCGGTGTCAGTTCGTTCGGGACGGGCGTCGGCGGTAGCATCAGCGCCTACTACAGCGACATTCTTGGCTATCACAACATCGGCATCACGTTCCAGGGCGGCGGCAGCTCGGGCATCGGCACGATCGGCGATCAGCTTGCGGGCGAGGTTTTCTATCTCAATCAGCGGCATCGCCTGAACTGGGGCGTCGACACGACGCACCTTCCCTATGTCAGCGCGTTCACGACCGCCGGTCAGGCGCCGATCAGCATCAATGGCCAGCCGGTGCTTGCGGACGTGGTGTCGCAGGTGCGCGACATCCAGCGCTTCGACGACGTTTCTGGCGTCGTTCAGTATCCGTTCAGCCAGACCCGCCGCATCGAGTTCACCGGCGGATTCCAGCACCAGTCGCTGAAGGAAGAAACCGAAACGGTCTACTTCGTCGGCAACACGATCGTGGCCGATGACACGGAGCGCTCGCCGTTCAATTTCTCGCTGAGCCTCGTGCACGCGGCTACCGCTTTTGTCGGCGACAGTTCCGTCTTCGGATTCCTTTCGCCCGTTCGCGGGACGCGTTACCGCTACGAGCTGTCCGCATTTTCCGGCGATCTGAAGTTCCAGACCGCGTTGGCCGACTATCGGAAGTACTTCTTCTTCAATCCCGTCACGGTTGCGGTGCGCGGCATCTACTACGGCCGTTTCGGCCCGGACTCGGAGAGCGGAAGGATTTCGCCGCTCTACATCGGACAGGATTCGCTGATCCATGGCTACGACATCAACTCGATCGGTCCCGAGGAGTGCGTACGCACGCCGGGGACGGTCGGCTGTCCGGTATTCGACCGCCTTGTCGGATCGAAGATCGGCGTCGCGAATTTGGAAGTGCGCGTGCCTGTCGTCGGCACGAAACAGTTCGGTCTCATCAGCGGCTTCGTGCCGACGGAGCTGTTCGGATTCGTCGACGCCGGTGGGGCGTGGAGCAGCAATGAGCATCTCGACGTGCGTTTCTCCCGCAACAACGCAACGGACCGCGTTCCGGTCGTCAGCGCCGGCGGGGGCGTTCGTCTCCTGCTCGCATACATCCCGCTCGAGTTCTACGCCGCGAAGCCGTTCCAGCGCCCGACGCAGGGTTGGGTGACCGGTTTCAACATCATCGCGGGCTGGTAGTGGCCGTCAATCCCGCCGAGTTCGAGCGCCTCGTCGAAGAGGCGCTCGACTCGCTGCCCGAGCGATTCGCGTCCCTGCTCGATAACGTTGTGGTTGTCGTCGAAGAGGAGCCAAGCGCCTCGGATCTCGACGTCCTGCATGACGACGGTCACGATCATGGCCATGGTGAGCTCCTCGGCCTCTACCGCGGCACGCCGATGACGCGACGGAGTTACGACTCCTTCCGCATGCCCGACCAGATCGCGATCTTCCGCGGCCCGATCCTGCGCGTCAGCCGCACGCGCGATGACGCACATCGCCAGATTCGGGAGACGGTGATCCACGAGCTGGGACACTACTTCGGGTTGAGCGATGCGGAGATGGTGTTCTAGCTGGGCGTGGGGGAGTAGGGTGTGGGGAGTGGAAAAAAGCCTCGGCGGAAAGCTCCTACCCTATCGCACGATGTGAATCAACGCTTCCCGTTTGTACGTTTGCTTCGCGATCGTGTCGGTCACTGTCAGCTTCACGTTGTAATCGCCGGGCGGCAGCGGCGTCATGTCGATCGTGCTCCCGATTCCGAAGTGGCCTCGCATGCCCTTGAGCGGCGTCGCTTCGGCGGCGACGGGAATCCCCGGAATCGATTTCGCGCTGCCCTCGATCTCGACTTTCGTGGTCACGTGCGGCGCGCCATCCGTGCCGAGGGACGGGTTGCGAAGCTCGGTGAAGAGCCACACTTCGTCGCTCCGTTTGAACGACGCGCCCGGCTTCGGCACGACCTTCGTTCCGCCGAATGCGAACGGATCGAGCGGCGCCTGTGCGGCTGGCAGGATGTGAACGTCCGAGGAAACGATGACGCGCGAGATGCCGCCGCTGGTCGCGGTCAGTGGCTCGGGATCGAAGTCGATCCGTGTGACGCCGATGACGTCGTTGCGGCGCGCCAGGCCAAACGTTCCGCGGCTCTTCCGCAGCGGCAGCGTTAGCGTGCGTTCGACGAAGAGATCAGCGTTCGAGGCAAGCACGGTCTGCGGCTCATTGAACGTCGCGATCGTCTTCCCGTTCTCGTCCGTCACCAGTCCGAAGAAGGTAATTCGTTCGCCGCTCTTCACCGACGCTGGATCCGCGGGCGCGATCTGCAGCGCCAGGAATGGCATGCCGTCCGCCGCGACAAACTCGCCCCACGCGGATTTCAGATCGGTCGGTGACGGTGCGTAGTGCTCGATGACCTCGCGATACTTCGGGGCGAGCATCGCCCGCGCCGAGGCATCGAACGCGCGCCGGGCCGTCAGCGTGTCGTTGGCGCGTTCCGCGTCAACCAGCGTCTTCGGATCGCGATTCGCCTGGCCGAACGCGGAGGTTGCGGCGATCAGCAGAAGGGGCAGTACGGCGCGCATGCAGCCATTATCGCGAATCCGGAACTTACGCCGCCGCGTTCGTGGCCTGATCGGACGTGATGCGTCCGTCGTGGATCTCGACTACCCGGCTCGCGCGGCGCGCCAGCGCGGGGTCGTGCGTGATGATCACCAGCGTGCGGCCTTGCTGCCAGAGGTCGGTGAAGATGGACATGATGTCGCCGCCGGCCGAGGAGTCGAGGTTGCCGGTGGGCTCGTCGGCGAGGACGATGTCCGGCTCCATCGCCAGCGCGCGGGCGATGGCGACGCGTTGCATCTGGCCGCCGGAAAGCTCGGTCGGTTTGTGATCGAGACGCTCGCCGAGTCCGACGCGGTCGAGCAGTTGCGATGCGCGTTCGCGGCGTTCGTGCGGTTTCACGCCGCCGAAGAGCATCGGCAATTCGACGTTCTCCAGCGCGGTGATGTGCGGCAGAAGGTTGAAGGCCTGAAAAACGAATCCGACGCGGCGGTTGCGGATTTCCGCCAGCTCGTCGCGCGTCACGCCCGAGACGGCCTGCCCGCCGATTTCGTAGATGCCGGAGGTCGGAGTGTCGAGGCAGCCGACGAGATTCATCAGCGTCGATTTGCCGGAACCGGACGGGCCGACGATCGCCACCATCTCCCCCTTTTCGATCTCGAGGTTGATGCCTTTGAGCGCTTCGACCTTCACCTTGCCGGTGTCGTAAACCTTTCGGATCTCGTCCATCCGGATGATCAGTTCGTTTGCCATTGCGGGTCTCCTATTCGTAGCGCAGCGTGCTTGCCGGATCGATCCGTGCTGCGCGGCGCGCGGGGAAGTAGCCGGCGGCGAGGCCGATCATGCCGAGGATCAGCGACGTCGCGACGCCGATCTGCGGCGAAAGAGTCGGCCGTCCGAGGAACGACATCACGCGATTGTTTTCGATGGGCACGAAGCTCGTCAGTGACACGAGCAGTGTGGCGATGATGATGCCGAGCGCGCCGCCGATGAAGGTGTAGACGAGCGCTTCGAGCACGAACGGCGCGATGATCCAGCGCTGCTTCGCGCCGAGGGCCATCTTCACGCCGATCTCGCGCGTACGTTCCTTGACGACGGCATACATGATGTTCGCGACGCCGACGCCGCCAATCAGCAGCGTGAGCGCGCCGACGATGCCGAGGAAAAGCTGGATGCCGATGGTGATGTTGCCGGTGGTCTTCGAGCTCTTCACCATGTCCCACGTGGCCAGCGCGCGATCGTCGCTCGGGTCGTAGCGATACTTGCCGCCGAGAAGCTCGTTCACTTTTCTCAACGCGCCTTTCATCTCCTCGGGATTCTGCGTCTCGATCACCATCACATTGAGCCGATCGCGCCCGTACTGCGCTTTGAAGGTGGTGATCGGGATGACGGCGTGGTTGCCGTCGGGGCCACCGTAGACACCCATCTGCGTTTTCTTCTGCATCACGCCGATGACGGTGTACGGAGCGTTGTTGATCAGCAGCGTTTTTCCGACCGGCTGCTCGTCGCCGAAGATGTCCTTGGCCATGTCGTTGCCGAGGAAGATGACGCGGCGGCGTTGGATCTCGTCTTCGGGACTAAGGAACCGGCCGCCGGCCTGCGCGTAGTGTTTGCGGTCCTCGCCGAAGACGTAGTTCACGCCGAGGATGCGGCCGTTGACGGTCTTGCGTCCGTACGTCATCGCGTTGCGGCCGGAGGTCAGCTCGCCATGTACGGCTTTCAGTTCTGGCATGCGCTCGCGAATGAAGTCGACGTCCTCGATGCGAAGGCGGATCGGACGGCCGGGAGGCATTCCTTTCCACGCTTTCGTCGTTTCGCTCGGCCACATCACGGCCAGGTTCTCGCCGGTAGATCGGCGATTCTTGTCGAGCTGCAGTTTCAGTCCTTCGCCGAATGCGAGCAGCAGCAGGATCGCGACCGTACCCCATGCGATCGACGCGATCGTCAGGTACGCGCGCTTTTTCTGCAGCCGCGACGATGTGGCGAAGAGATTGAGGATGACGTGCAGGTCGTTCTTCATGATTTCATCGCGTCACAGTTTCATGGCAACCACGGGATCGAGTCTTGCGGCGTCGCGCGCGGGGAAGTAGCCGGCGATGAGGCCGACGATTCCGAGCGCGAGCGACGTCAGGATTGCCACGAGCGGCGAGACGACGGGATCGCCGACGTACTGGCTGAGTCCGAGCTTCGGGAAGACCGCGCAGACGGAAAGTGCGATGGCGAAGCCGATCGCGCCGCCGAGAAACGTCACGAGCATCGTCTCGATCAGGAACTGGCCGAGGATGTAGCGCTGCTTCGCGCCGAGGGCCATCTTGATGCCGATCTCGCGCGTCCGCTCTTCGACCACGACGTTCATGATGTTCGACACGCCGATGCCGCCGACGACGAGCGTGAGCACGCCGATGATGCCGAGGAAGGCGTTGAACGCGAGCATGAAGACGTCGAAGAATTTGAACTGCTCGGTGGTGTCCCAAACGCCGAGAGCTTCTTTGTCGTCCGCGTTGAAGCGCAGCCGTTTTCCGAGGGCGGCGCTGACGCGCTTCACGATCTCCTTCGTTTCGTCAGGATTCGCGGCCTGGAAGACGAAGTTGTCGACGTACTTGTTGCCGGTCAGCGCGCGGAACGTCGTCGAGGGGATGAACATCTTCTGGTCGTCGGGACCGCTGTAATTCGAGTCCTGATCTTTTTCTGCCAGCACGCCGACCACGAGGAACGGTGACTGGTTGACGTTGATCATCTTCCCGACCGCGGGCGTGGCGCCGAAGAGGTCCTTGGCGAGTTTGTCGCCGATGAACGCGGTGCGCCGCTGCTCGTTGTAGTCGATGGCGTCGATGAAGCGTCCGCCGAGTTGCGGGATCATGTTGCGCATTGCGCCGAATTCAGGAACGACGCCGGACGTGTCGACCGAAAGCGTCTTGGTTCCGTAGACGACTTTCATGTTGTTCGAATACTCGCCGGAGACCGCCTTCAATCCCGGCACGTTGCCTCGGATCGCGGTGAGATCGTCCTCGCGAATGCGGATGCGCCGTCCCTTGCCGAGGCCTTCGTAGGGGATCGACGTGAGTCCGGGCCAGGCGATGACGATGCGGTCGCCGAGTCCCGCCGTCGACTTGATCAGCTGCTTGTGCAGCCCGGTGCCGAAAGCGAGCATGAGGCTGATCGCAACCGTGCCCCAGACGATTCCGAAGATCGTGAGGAACGTGCGCAGCTTCTCCGCTTTGAGATCGCGCGCGAGTTGTTTGAGGACGTCGTTCATGGGTTTGGCTGTCGGCTGTCGGGTGTCTGAGTTTGTAGCCCTGCTTTCTCTACGACTCCCGACTCCCGAATTACGAAATCTCCTTCGGCGGCCGCTCGACGAGCTTCTGACCTTTCGTCAATCCCGATACGACTTCGACGTTCAATCCATCCGAGATGCCCGTCTTGATGTCGAGTTTCTTCGGATTTTTCGGATCGCTGCCGGGTACTTCGACACTCGCTTTCTTGCCGCCGTCGCCGAACGTGACGAGGCGCTCGGGGATGACGAGAACATCCTTCTTCTCGCGGACGATGACGTCCGCATTGGCCGAGTAGCCGGCGCGCAGCGTGATCTTGCTCGGCTCGAGCTCGACTTCGACGTCGAACAGCGTCGCTCCTTCTTTCTGCTGCGCCTGCGGCGCGATGCGCGAAACGCGTCCGGTGACAACGTCGGTCGGCAACGCGCCGACTTTGATGCGCGTGGTCATGCCGACGGAGAGTTTGCCGACGTCGATCTCGTCGACGGTTCCCTTGAAGATGAGATC
>JBAVBF010000664.1:0-3597 GCA_049586115.1 Thermoanaerobaculia bacterium
GCGACAACGCCACGATGATCGCGATTCCGATCCAGGCGTTGCGCGGCGTCACGAACGCCTCGCCAGCCACAGACTTCCGCCCGGATTCTCGAGCGTCAGCGGCATCAGCTCGGCGAGCAGATCGCGATGGAATCGCGCCAGCCACGTTCCGAACAGGATGATTTCGAACGCGCCGTTGAACTCGAGAAAGGCGCGCAGGATGTAGTCCTCGTTCCACGCGCGCCCTTCGTAGACCCACTCCTTCGGATACTCGAACGGATAGAAGACGTCGTGGAAGTGGACGTGAACACCCGCGGCGAGGCGGGGGAGGATGTCGAAGATGATCCGGTTCACGTCGCTGCCGGTTTTCGAAACATGCGTGGAGTCGATGAAAAGAACGTCGTTCGCGGCCAGCGCGTCGAACGTGGTCAGCGGGACGTCCTGCAGTTTCGCGCGGATGATCGTGACGCGCCCGCGATCGGCCGGGCGAAGGAGACCATCGAGCGTCGAGGTATCGGGATCGATGAACGTGAACGAAGTCTTCGGCAGCCAGCGGTCAGCCGTATCGAGCATAGCCGCGGACGAGAATCCCGATCCGACTTCGATCACCCGCCTCGGATGCAGATGACGCAGCATCGCGTAGAGAAAGATGGCGTCGGCGTAGGAGTACGCCCAGTTCTCGAACCAGTAACGCGACTCCGGTGATTGCCTCCGCGGAAACGGCAGCTCGCCGTAGAACGTTGCGAGTTTGCGCACCAGCGCGACCTGCGCATCCTCGCGTAAATCGATCCCCGGCAGAGACGGCGGCGGCGGTCCGAACAATTCCGTTTCGCGCGCGCGAATTTCGTCGATCGACGGGATGGGCGAGTAGAAGTGTCCCGGCGACATCCACGTTTTCCAATGCGCCAGCTCCGCCCGCAACTGATCCCGCTCCGCCTCGAGCGCGACGATGTAGCGATGCAGACCGCCAAGCCACGGCAACCGCCGTGCTGCACGTTTCAAGAAGCTGGACACGATGCCGCGATTCTAAGGTGTCCTCGGCTAACCTTCCCGCAGCCTCGGCGTCCAACCTCGAAACGGAGGAACACCATGCGACGACTTGCCCTCGTACCTGCGCTCATCGCCCTCGCCCTTCCCCTCGCCGCGGTCTCGGATTACCACGGACACAGCGACTATTCGAATCACGGACTCTCGGTCTCGATCGACGATTGGGAGGACGTGCGCGACTGCAGCGCGCTGCACGTCCGCTACAACGACCGCAGCGTGCCGGTCATCGAAGAAAACGTGCCGGTGAGCGGCATGCGTTCGCTGAAAGTGCGCAGCGACCGTAACGGCTCGATCCGGGTCGTCGGCAGTACCGCATCGACGTTCGGCGTCAAAGCCTGCAAGGCCTCGGCGCTCGGCAATGGGAACGACATCCGCGTCAACGTCAGCGGCAACGAAGTGAGCGCCGACGGCGCCGACAACGACTCGCGTTCCATCGTCTACTTCATCGTCTCCGCGCCGCGCAGTGCAACGCTCGACCTCGACGCGACGAACGGTCCGATCTCCATCGACGGCGTCGACGGCTCCGTCACCGCGCATGCGCTCAACGGTCCGATCGCCGTGAAGGATTCGTTGGGAACGCTCGACATCCACACGCAGAACGGTCCGATTTCGTTCGCAGGCAATTCCGGCAAGGTGACGCTGCGTGCGACCAACGGTCCGATTTCCGTCAAGCTGGCCGGATCCTCGTGGACTTCCGGCAACCTCGACGCCTCGACCGAAAACGGTCCGCTGTCGCTCAAAGTGCCTGCCAGTTACGGCTCCGGCGTTCACGTCGAAACCGATGGCAATTCGCCCGTGAGCTGCCGCGGCGCTGCCTGTCGCTCCGCCAAAAAGGTGTATGCCGAAAGCGGCGACGACGATGACGACTACGGCCCGCGCTGGCCGCGCCGCATCGACCTCGGCTCCGGCGCCCGCGTGGTCACGCTGACCACGCACAACGGCCCCGTGTCGGTGAAAGAAGGCGACTGATCGCGATCCGGCCGTAGCGCCGACGGGCCGTCGGCGCTACGTCTCTTCCGCTACTTCGGCGTCACGCGCCAGATCGTGTTGCCGACGTCGTCCGCCACCAGCAACGCGCCCGATTTGTCGATTGCGACACCGACCGGACGCCCGTGCGCGTCGCCCTTCTCATCGACGAATCCCGTCAGCACGTCCTCGGGTGTTCCATTCGGACGCCCGTTCGCGAACGGCACGAAGATCACTTTGTAGCCGCTGAGCGGTTTGCGATTCCACGAGCCGTGCTGGCCCACGAACGCACCGCCGGAGTAGCGCGCCGGAAAGAGCTTGCCCTCGTAAAACGTCAACCCGAGCGACGCGGTGTGCGCGCCGAGGGCGTAGTCGGGGATGGTGGCGGAAGCGACGATATCGGGACGCTGCGGCTTCACACGATCGTCAACATGTTGACCGTAATAGCTGAACGGCCAGCCGTAAAACGCGCCCTCTTTCACGGACGTCATGTAGTCGGGGACGAGATCGCTCCCGATTTCATCGCGTTCGTTGACCGCGGTCCAGAGCACGCCGCTTTGCGGCTGCCACGACATGCCGACCGGATTGCGAAGTCCGGACGCGAAGATGCGCGAACGGCCGGTGGCGCGATCGATCTCCATGATCGCGGCGCGATTGACCTCTTTGTCCAATCCATTTTCGGCTGCGTTGCTGTTCGAGCCGATCGAGACGTAGAGCCTGTCGCCATCGCGGCTGGCGATGATGTTCTTGGTCCAGTGATGGTTGATGGATCCCGCCGGCAGGTCTGCGATTTTCACCGCCGCGCCGGCGATCGACGTTTTCCCCTCGGCATACGGATAGCGCAGCAGCGCGTCCGTGTCAGCAACATAGAAGTCGTTGCCGACCAGCGCCATGCCGAATGGCGAGCTCAATCCCTGCAGAAAGACGCTGCGTGTTTCCGCGATGCCGTCGCCGTCCGCATCGCGGAGCAGCGTGATGCGATTCGCACTCGGCACCGCGCCGCCGGCCTTCTTAGTCATCTTCTTCATGATCCATCCCTTCAGACCTTTGCGATCATCGGGACGCTCCGGCCCATTCGTCTCGGCGACGAGGACGTCGCCGTTCGGAAGGACGTAGAGCCAGCGCGGATGATCGAGTCCGGTCGCGAGGGCGTTCACTGAAAAGCCGGCGGCGACAACCGGCGTCGTCCCCGCCGGCCATCCTTTCGCCGGCGCGATCTGAAACGTCGGAATGAGCTGCGGCTTCGGCTCGACCAGCGTCGGATTCGGGCCGGTCACGGCAGCGACGGGCAGTTTTGCAGTCTCGCCGCAGCCATACGCGATCAGCAGAAGAAAAAACGGAATCGTCTTGCGCATGAGCGATCGGATTTCATGATCCGTTCCCGCTCTGCGTTACCATTGCGCGCGTCAGAAAAAACCTGAGGAGGACGTCATGGCCAAAGGAAACAACGCCCGGAAAAAAGAGACCAAGAAGCCGAAGAAAGACAAGAAGTAACGCGCTTCATGTTCTTCATCGAGACCGAACGTCTCGTCATTCGACCGTGGCAGCCGGACGACCGTCCGGCTTTCACGTCTTTGATGTCGCATCCCGAGGTGACGCAGTACG
>JBAVBF010000665.1:0-4938 GCA_049586115.1 Thermoanaerobaculia bacterium
TCGAAGTTGCTGATGGCGCCTTTGAGCGTGTGGGCGGTCTGAAAGAGCGCTTCGCCGTCGCGGGCGGCGATGGCATCGTGGAGGGATGCCATCAAACGGGGAGTCTGCATCGCGAAGGCGTCGCGGACGCGGGCCAGGAGGCGGACGTTCCCGCCGACGGCGTCGAGGATTGCGTCGGCGGGACCGGCGAGAATCGCCGACGGCATCGCGGTGCCGGTGACTTCGCGGACGATCGCGCCGAGCGTCGACTGCGTGGCCGGTTTCGTCAGGACCGCATCGAAGCCCGCGGCGATGCAGCGATCGCGATCATCGGCAGTCGTATGCGCGGTAACGGCAACGACCGGCGTGCGCGTGCCGCGTTCCATCGCGCGAAAACGGCGCGCCACTTCGAGGCCGTCCAGTCCCGGCATCTGGATGTCGAGCAGGATGACGTCGAACGTGCGCTTGGCGAGCACGTCGAGCGCTTCGGCACCGCTCTCCAACGTCGTCACGACGTGGCCGAGCCGGCGCACGGCCTCTGCGGCGAACTCCTGATTGACGACGTTGTCGTCGACCACGAGCACGCGCAACGGGCGCGCGACTTCCGGTCGCCGCTCCAGTGTGTACGTCACCGTTTGCTGGGTGACGCCGAGGGCCACGCCGATCGCGTCGAGCAACTCGCGCTCGCCGACGGGCCGGGTCACCAGCACGCCGACCTGGTACGCGGTTGCGAGCGGCGAGGTGATGCGCACGACCGGCACCGGCGAGATCCACGGCGTGGTGGCGAGAATGTTCGCGTCCGCGACCACGCAGGCGTACGCGGCGCGGATGGACGGCTGCAGCGCGCCGTCGAGCGTCGCGTACGACTCCGGCACCAGGCCATGCATGTGCAGCGTCTCGGCGAGGATCGCGCGCGACGCCGCACTCGGTTCGATCAGCAGCACGCGCATTCCGGCCAGCGCGGTTTCCCACTCCGGCGGCGGCGCCGTGCCGACCGGTTCGCACGGCATCGGCAGCACGAAACGGAACGTACTCCCCTTGCCCTGTTCGCTTTCGAACGTCACCATGCCGCCCATCTCCTCCAGCAGGCGCGCGACGATGGCCAGTCCGAGGCCGGAGCCTCCGTAACGGCGCGAATGGGAAGAATCGGCTTGCGCGAATGGATCGAAAATCAGATGACGCCGCGAGGGATCGATGCCGACGCCGGTATCGCGCACTTCGAATCCGATCGTGACGTGATCGGCCGACATCACCTCGCACGAAACGCGAACGACGACGTCCCCTCGGTTCGTGAATTTCAGCGCGTTGCCGACGAGGTTGACGACGATCTGCCGGATCCGCAGCGGGTCGCCCCACAACCGGTCCGGCACCTCGGTCGATACCGCAAAGGCGAGAGTGAGTCCCTTCTCCGCCGCGGTGATGCCGAGCGTTTTCAGCGTGTCGGTGATGAGCTGGCGAATCGAGAAATAGACCGGCTCCAACTCCATGCGCCGCGCTTCGATCTTCGAGAAATCGAGGATGTCGCCGATCGTGGCCAGCAGCGTCTCGGCGGAGCGGCGGGCCATCTCGAGCTGGCGGGCACGCTCGGCCGAGGTCTCCGTGTCGATCGCCAGTTGCAGCATGCCGATGATGCCGTGCAGCGGCGTGCGCATCTCGTGCGACATATTCGCGAGGAATTCGCTCTTGGCCGCACTGGCCTCTTCCGCGCGATGCCGCGCCGCCGCAAGCTCCGTCGATTGCGTTTCCAGTTTGCGAATGAGATCGCGCGACTTGCGGATCGCATTTGCGAGATAGCCGCGTTTCAATTCAACGCCGCGCGTCGTCAGCGCGACGTACAGGCCGCCCGCGAAGACGAACGCAATCTTCGCCAGCGCGATCGCATCCGGCACGACGTGGCCATCGACGCTGACGACCCAGATCAGCATCGATGCGTAGCAGAACGTGCCGAACATCACGAAGCCGAGCGAGCGGCGGAAACCGCTCTGCGCCTGATCGGCAACGCGCAGGAAGAGGATGAAAAACAGCCAGCTCCGCTCCGCGCCGGAGTAGTAGATGGCCAGCGTCCAGATCGGGATGTCGAGGATCAGAAAGAGCAGGCTGACGTTTGCCTTGACGCGCTCGTACAGCATCGCGATCAGCAGCCACGACACGGCACAAAAAACGCCGAGGATGATCGTGACGCGAAGCCAGCCGGCGTTCCCGTCGAGATGCAGCAGGAAACGATTGTTGAGGTAGACGCCGAGCGACAGAAGCGCCGAACCGATCAGCCGGAAGGTTGGAATCTCGATGACGGCAACTTCGCGCGCACGCTGCCGTTTCCGGCGCTCGCCATCATCCGCGCGACCGATGAAGTCCTTGAAATCGCTGCTGAGATCGTTGCTCACCGCAGAGACTGTACGCGTTCCCGGCGCTGCAGGATGGCCCGAACGCGCGGCAGCAGATTTTCTTTGCGGATCGGCTTGCGCAGAAATCCGGCCGCACCGAGCTCCAGGCTGCGCGCCTCCACCTCGGCGCCAGCCACGCCTGTGATGAAAATCGCCGGCGTGTCCATCCCCTTCTTCATCATGATTTCGAAGAGTTGGAGACCGTTGAGCGTGGGCACGTTGACATCGAGGACGATGAGATCGAATTCGCGGCGGGCCAATTCGACGAGCGCGTCGCCGCCGTCCGCCGTCGTCACGACTTCATAGCCCGCCTCGGTCAGGAATCCCTCGACGAGTGCGGACGAGACCGCGTCATCTTCGACGAGGAGAATGAGCACCGGCCCGTCGAGCGCTTTGTGAAACGCATCGCGCGGCGCGGGCGCTTTTTCGAGCGCGGCAAGGATCTCTTCGCGAAGCCGTTCGGTCTCGGCGCTCGGCTGGCGATCGAACTCGCGATCGAGAATGTCCGCGCATTCCTGGTACCGGCGCAACGCAGAGTCGGGACGTCCCTGCTCGAGTTGCAGCCGCATCAGCGCGCGATGTACGACTTCCTGCGTCGGATCGAGCGCAAGCAGCCGGCTGGCCGTGTCGGTGGCGTTTTCCCACCAGCCGGCTTTGATCTGCGCGGCGAGGAGCTTGCCGAGGACGGCCAGCGCGGCGTGCCAGTAATGGAGACGGCGTTCCGCGAGCCATTCGTCGAAACCGGGAACGTCGCTGTCGAAGTGATCGAGAAGATTGCCGCGATAGATCTCCGCGGCAGCGCGAACGCCGTTCAGCGAATCGTTCGCGAAACCGTCGAAGCGCACGACGTCGACTTCCACGCTGCGCGGATTGAACCGCAGCGTGTCGCCCGATCCGATCAGCACATCCGGCGCTGCAAAGCGAAGGGCGTAGCGAAGATCGCGGCCGAGGGCCCCCGCGTTGTCACCGCCGAAGAGCGAGGCGAAATCGCGGAGCGGAGCGGGCGCATCGAGATGCAGCGCGAGCCACGCCAGAGCAGCATGCGTTCGCTTGCTGCCGAGCGCGAGCGTGTTTCCTCGGTGATCGATTGCCGAGAATTCGCCGAAGAGACGAATCGTGAATGAGGACATGGGTACCGGACCGGCGCGGAGGATAACACACGCCGAGTTTATTAAGGAAGGATGGAGTGCCCTTCGCGGCGAGCTCGGCAGCAACGCACCAATGCTGGAACACTCATTGCTCTTCACCGCACCGGAGGTAGACGTAAATGAAGAAGGTATTTGGTTCATTGGTACTGTCCGCTGCCCTTGTCTCTGCCATCGGTTGCTCGAACTGGAACCGGAACACGCCCGCGTCGATGGACAACACGAGCATGGAGAGCGAGATCCGTAAGAATCTGGCGATGGATCACATCACCGGACTGCAGATCGAGGTCCACGAAGGCATGGTCACGCTGAACGGCCACGGAAGCGCCGCCGACCGCCAGAAGGCGTACGACGACGCCGTGAAGGTCAACGGCGTCAAGAGCGTGACCAACAACATCACGGTGCAGTAGGCGACAGACGGCCAAGACGCGGAGGACCTCCTCCGCGTCTTCGGTTTGATCACCTGACCTCGAATGCGTCCTTCGGCGTCGCCGCCAGGATCTGCAGATCGTCGAAGCGGACGGTCTGATTCTTCCCTTTCACTTCGCGCCGCATCGAGATCGATACTCCGGCCACGCGTTTGAAATCGTGGAAGAACACCTCCACCGGCTGGTCCGTGACGGCTGCGGTGGGAGCTCTCATGTCCCATTCGTCCACGAGGCCCGTCTCGCGATTGATCCAGGCCCACACGATGTACGTGATCTCGAGACTCGGATCGAACGAAAGGCGGACGATGTCCCACTTATGTCCAGCCGCATCGGTGCGCTCGCCCTGGCTGCTGCGGTGAACGCCGGGATTGAGCATCATCAACGGCATCAGCAGCCAATACGTATCGTTGTTGTACCGGCGATCGCCGAGAGCGAGCAGCTCCTTCAGCGCCCGCAGGTCCTTCACTTCGACGCCCTTCTGCCACGCGCGTCCGGTCTTCGTCTTCGTGTTCAGGACGACGGTGAACGGCACACCCGCCGGATCGACGCCGCTGACCCGATAGTCGCCGGTGACGCGATCCCACTGCTCCGGAAACGACGCGACCGCCTGTCCGTTGCGCTCAACCACGAACGTGAACGAGAGGAAGCGCGCTTTGTCCCATGCGGATCCCCCCTGCGCTTCGATAGTCCGCTTCGCCAGCGCATCGGCGGCCGGATCGGGCGGCGTGACCGGCGCGGAAGGAGGCGGCGGCGCGATCGTGACCTGCGGGGTGGTCTGGCCTAGGACGGGAAGTGCGAGAAGAATGAGAATCACAGCAAGCAACGATCGCAAAGAGCCTCCGGAAGCATTCAATCTGCTGCGAAAAGGCCGGCCGAGGGCGAAGGCATTCCTGATTGTCATCCTGAGCCGCCGCAGGACGGTCGAAGGACCCCTGATGCTTGCCCATGTACCGCCGCCCTTCCTTGGTTAGCAGGGTGGGGGTCCTTCGACCGTCCTGCGGC
>JBAVBF010000666.1:0-1542 GCA_049586115.1 Thermoanaerobaculia bacterium
AGCGGACGGCGCTCGATTCCGATCTCCTCCGGCGTCACTTCGTAGCTTTGCAATTCGCCGTCGAGCACTTCGCAGACGTGCGTCGAAGCGGAGATCGAGATTTCGTCGAGGCCGTCGCGGCTGTGCACGACCATCGCGTGGTCCGCGCCGAGGGCGAGGAGGACGCGTGCGAGGAGATCGACGAGATGAAGTGAATAGACGCCAAGTACCTGCCGCCGCGCGAACGCGGGGTTGGTCAGCGGCCCGAGGACGTTGAAGATCGTGCGCACGCCAAGCTCGCGGCGGATCGCGGCAACGGCGCCCATGGCCGGATGAAGTTTCGGCGCGAAGAGGAACGAGATTCCGGTGCGGCGAAGCACGTCGCTCATGCGCGCGGCATCGAGATCGATATTTACTCCGAGGGCCGCGAGGACATCCGCGCTGCCGCACGACGACGACACCGCGCGATTTCCATGCTTGGCCACCGAGGCGCCTGCGGCCGCGGCGACGAGTGCGGCGATCGTCGACACGTTGAACGTCCCCCGTCCGTCGCCGCCGGTGCCGCAGGTGTCGATGATCCGCTCACGATCGACGGTCAGCGGTGTCACGCGCTCGCGCATCGCCAGCGCGGCGCCGGTGATCTCGTCCGCTGTTTCGCCTTTCATCCGCAGCGCGATGAGCAACGCACTTTTCTGCGTGTCCGTAGCGCGGCCGTCCATGACTTCGCCGAATACTTCGTGCATCTCGTCGCGGCCGAGGTGCTGGCCGTCGACGATGCGGCGGATGGCGACGTCGATCACTGGCGCACCTCCGCCAAGAAGTTCGCGATCAACTTGTCGCCGCCCTCGGTGCCGTACGACTCGGGGTGAAACTGGATTCCGTAAATCGGCCGGTCGCGATGTGCGATGGCCATGACGACGCCATCGTCGGTTTCGGCATCGATGCGCAACTCATCCGGCATCGATTCGCGATCGACGACGAGCGAGTGATAGCGGGCGGTCTGCATCGGCGTCGGGCATCCGGCGAACAATCCACGCTTTTCGTGGAGAACATCACTGAGCTTGCCGTGCACCGGAACGCGCCCGCGCACGATGCGCGCGCCGAACGCTTCGCCGATGGCCTGATGCCCGAGACAGATGCCGAGGAGAGGGATGGAATCGTTGGTGCGGATCAGTTCGAGGATGCGTCCCGCGCGCGCCGGCGTCCCGGGACCGGGCGAGATCACGATCGCTTCCGGCTCCTGATCGAGCAGCGCATCGACGTCGAAGCGATCGTTGCGGACGACCTGCAATTCGAACGCGGAGATCCGCTCGATCTGCTGGACCAGGTTGTACGTGAACGAATCGTAGTTATCGACAACGGTGATCATGGGAAGCTCCTGAACGTCGCGCGCGGAAGAGACGGGATCAGGCGCTACACCATCGAGGCGAGGTTATGGACGGGCGGCTAGAGCCAAAGCGACGAGCCGACCGGACAAACCGTCGACTCGTTTACCTCGCAGGTGGGGGCGTTCATGGCGCGCGAGAATAGCACAGGAAGCCGCGGCCGCTTGTCATCCAGAGC
>JBAVBF010000667.1:0-2218 GCA_049586115.1 Thermoanaerobaculia bacterium
CGGTACAGCCGCCGAGCCGGCGGCGCTACATCGCCTTCGGCACCATCCTTCGCACCTCGGCTTCCATCTCCGGCCCGAACTCGGTCCGGATTTCCGAAAGCCATCCCGCGAACAACTCCTTGAGTACGTTGCGGATCACCGCTGGATAGTCGGATGTCCCCGAGGCGATCACGTTGTTCAGCAGCTGATCGAAATCGATGCGCGCTTCGTTCACGAGATTCATGCCCGCCAGGTGCGGAATCGTCTGCGGCGACATGCGTACCACCACGCGGTCCATGAAGTCGTAGATGTGATCGCCGATGCGT
Organism: Thermoanaerobaculia bacterium; assembly: GCA_049586115.1. Taxonomy (GTDB): domain Bacteria; phylum Acidobacteriota; class Thermoanaerobaculia; order Gp7-AA8; family Gp7-AA8; genus JADGNZ01. The sequence continues at coordinate 306 of JBAVBF010000667.1, forward strand.
TGGAAAACGATTCCGAAGATGCGCTCGAAGACGCGGTTGTAGCGCTCCACGAACGCTTCGATCTCGTACTCCGTCTCTTCCGCCGCGCGCTGTTCGCTGACCATGCTCTCGGCTGCCTCGGCGATCAGGTTCACGCTCATCAGCGCCCAGACCGTGCGGCAGGTGATGAAGTTCGACAGGTAGCTGCGCGCACAAATCTCTTCGATCGTGCCCGGATCGCTGAGCAGGTTCAGCACGTGACTCTCGTCATCCGTCAGTTCGATCGCGTACGTGCGCATGTCCGCGCCCGGCACCTGTTGCAGGATTCGGTCGAGGCGCGCCACGCCGCGCGAGATCAGCGACCAGTACTCGATGCTCTGCACGCCATCGAGGATCAGCCGTTCCGTATTCAGCGGGAGCGGCACGATCTCCGGCGGAAACTCGTCGCTGAATTCGACCGTGTAGCTGCCCGTGCGATAGCGGATGGCGTTGAGAACGATCGCGTTGGCCTGCCGTTCGAGTGCGCGCATCAAGCCGTCAGGATCGAGATAGCCAAGCTCGCAAAGCAGAGCGCCGATCCGGCGCTGCACGACCAGCCGATCCATGGCGTGGTTGTATTGCTGAAGCGTCAGCTCGCCGCTGCGCAGAAGGATTTCGCCGAGCCCCATGTCGAGGTCGGAGCTGGAGGCGGAGACGATGCGGCCCTCATGAAAATAGATCGCATCGCTGCGTCCGATCGCCTCCAGCGACACGATGCCGGTCTCGCCGCTGCGGACCAGCGACCGGAAGAGATCGGGCACCGTCGTCTCCGCGAGTGTTCCCTGAATACTGAGGCTGTCGGACATGGGGCGGGATTTTATATGCAGCCTCTCATGTAAAATAACCAACTCATGCTCCGCGCGACCGCCCTCATCGTTCTCACAGCGCTTCTTGCCACGCCGATCTTCGCCGCCGCTCCGCCGGCGCAACCGAACGACCGCGAGTGGGGGCAGCTCAGCACCGACTATCAATGGATCGAGACGCTGCGGAAGGCCCAACCGCTCCCGCCTGCGAATGCGTCGCGCAAGCAGATGCTGGAGCTCGTCCTCGAGAATCAGAAGAAGCTCGAGCCTACGTACGTCCCGTTCATGGACAAGGTCCGCGAGTACTTCGACCGCACGCACGATCCGCGCGCCGGACAGGTGCTGGCGCGCGAAAAAATCATCATGGGCGACGAGTACACGCAGTACCTCTCGCGCTACGACAAAGCGCTCGAGTTGTACCGCGCCGCCGTCGAGCTCGATCCGAACAGCGCCGACGCGAGGAAGCGCGTGGAGATGGCCGAAGGGCGCCGTTTCGTTTCGATGGCTGCCTTTGCAAACGTCAGGACGGGCATGAAAGAGGACGCCGTTCGCGCGCTGGTCGGCCTGCCGCGCGAGGACTGGATCAAGCAGGTCGTGCAGAACAACCGCGCCTACTCCGTGTGGATTTATCCGAAGGAGGACGGAGGCGCTTCGGCCATCTACTTTGACAACGGTGTCGTCTATCACACAAACTGGAACGCCGCGGCGCCGCCCGCGTCACAAGCTCAGACCAGGTAACGGGAGGGTGTGCAATGGTGTCTGACGAAGTCCTCATCGACGATCAATCCCACTACGAAGTCTCACTCACGGCCGGACAGGCGTTCGTCGCCTTCGTCCTGCTGCTGCTGTCGCTGGCCGCCTCGTTCGCATTCGGCCTGATGATCGGCAAAGGCCAGGCGGATGAACGCCTGATCGTCCGCAAAGAGCCGGCTGTCATCAACGAGGGGAGCGTCATCGCCTCGAAGAAAAATGACAGCAAGCTCGTCGACCTCGGCGTCGGCAACGACGATTTCAAAGCGCCGCCGCCGGCGACGTCCAGCTCCGCACCGATTACCGCGACAGCGGCGCCGACGATCACCGAGGGCACGATCA
>JBAVBF010000668.1:0-2873 GCA_049586115.1 Thermoanaerobaculia bacterium
CAAGCATCAGGGGGTCCTTCGACCGTCCTACGCGACTCCGGCTTCGCCTACGTCGCTTCGGCGGCTCAGGATGACAGGCTGCTCATTGCTCGCGAGCGTTTCTCTTCTGCCTCACCGTGATCGCGTAGCCCAGCAATCCGCTGAGCAGCATCACGCTGTTCGTTACTACGAAGACCCAGTTGTGCAGCAGGAAACTGTAGATCGTGAAGCCGGCCGAGGCGGCAAGCTGGCCGATGAAGAGCCAGATCGAGACGCCTTCGCTGGTGCCTGCCTGCCACTGCTTGCGAATCTGATTCGCGATCGTCAGCACGAGGATGACGGAGCTTGCCCAGCCGATCGCGTCGATCACGTCGCGCTCAATTGAAGAACGCGCCGCTATCGTCGAAATGCGAACGGAACTCGCTCTCGGCCGGCGGACACGGAAGCGGATCCTCCGGCGGCGGCACGACCAGCGCGCATTCGCGGACGACGTCGGCCAGCGTGTCGATTTCCAGCGGTTTGTTCACCATCGCACTGACGATCGTTGCATCCATCGGCATTTCGGAATTCGGGTCGCGTACCGCCAGCACGAACGTCGTGGCCTCGGGGCGCTCCTCGCGGAAACGCGTCAGGAAGCTCAGCGCTTCACCGCCGGCGAGACTCATGTCGATGAGGATCAGCGCGTAGTCACACTTGCGCGTTTTCTCGAGCGCATCCTCCGCGCTGATCGAAGTGTCGACGCCGAGGGGTTGGTGGCGAAGGATCGTGAAGAGCATTGCGCGAAGGGCATCGTTGTCTTCGATGATGAGAACTCTCGCTTCGGTTGCTGACATTACGTTCGTCCTTTGCAGATGGAGAATGTCAAGAGCTGTGCCAGTTCAGTTCACTTTGTCGGCTGGCACCGCCGCGGTATCCGGAGGGGGACAATCGGGAAGCTGGGGACGTTCGTTGAGCGCGTTCATGCACGCGGTGACGGTGGCCATGAGCAATTCGACGTCGAACGGCTTACGGATCGAGCCGGCCACGATGGATGGATCGAGATCGCGCGGTTCGTTGCCGGCCGTGAGAACGATGACGAGCGGCCGCGTGCCGTCGGGAAGTTTTTTCAGCTCGTCGAGGACGTCCCAGCCGCTCTTCATCGGCATCATCAGGTCGAGCAGCATCACGGAGTAGACGCAGGTTCGCAGCCGCGTCAGTGCTTCGATTCCGTTGCGCGCGCCGTCGACGGCGAACCGCTTTCGGCGCAGGATCGTGAAGAGCAGCGCGCGGATGGCGTCATCGTCGTCGACGATCAGGATGCGTTTTTCATTCGTCGGCATCTCCCGCTGTATCAGCAAGTTCGTTGCCTGAAGAAGCGGACCAGTCGATCGGTGAGCAGCAGATCAGGAGTTGGAACTGCGGCTCCTGATCTACTGCTCGACGAGTCCACCGATTTACGAATCGATTGCTTACTGCCGCACTTCGCGCGAGTCCTGCTGCTGTTCGCCGGCGGCCTTCGATGGCCGCGTTTCCCCGATCGCGCCGACCATCTCGCGGTTGAACGCGGGCAGATCGTCGGGCTTGCGGCTGCTGACGAGATTGCGGTCGCGGATGACTTCGCGGTCCTGCCAGTCGGCGCCGGCGTTGCGCATGTCGTCCTGCAACGTCGGCCACGTGGTGATGCGGCGGCCCTTCACGAGCCCGGCGGAGATGAGCAGCCAGCCGCCGTGACAGATGACGGCGATCGGTTTGCCGGCGCGGTCCATCTCCTGCACGAACTGCTGCGCGCGCTTCTCGATGCGCATCGCATCGCCGTTGATCACGCCGCCCGGCAGGACGACTGCGTCGAATTCGGATGCATTCGCTTTCGACAGCGCCAGATCGACGTCGAACGAATCCGCTTTGTCGTGGTGCTTGAACCCTTGCACCTTGTCGTCTTTCGGCGAGACGAGCACCGTCTTCGCTCCCTCCTTGTCCAGCGCCTCGCGCGGACTGGTCATTTCGATCTGCTCGAATCCATCGGTGACGATGATGGCGACGCGTTTGCCTTTGAGGTCGCTCATGGCTTGTTCCTCCTGCGGGAAAACGTGTGCAAAAAGGAGGCACTCAGCAGTAGATCAGACCTACTTGACCAGTCGCGACATTTCGCGGAACTCGTCCGTGCCGGAGTTGGCCGTCAGCTCGAACAGGACCATCTCGGTCGAGCTCAGTCGCGCGCCGTCCGAGATCATGCGGCGGATGGCGATCTCCTTGTTGGCCTGGGTGCGCGAGGAGATGGCATCGGCGACGATGGTGACGTCGTAGCCGTTGGCGAGGAGATCACCGACGGTTTGATAGACGCAGACGTGCGCTTCGACGCCGGAAACGATGGCCTGTTTGCGATGCAGGTTGCGCGTGGCGGTGACGAACTCCGCGCAGCCGTAGCCGGAGAAGCACGACTTCTCGATCGGGACATATCCCGATGTTTCCTCGAACGCGCGGCGGATGATCGGAATGGTCGCGCCGAGGCCCTGGACGTATTGCTCGGTGAGGAGCGCGGGAATGTCGACGATGCGGCTGCCGCGCACGAGCCGCTCGACGTTGCGCTCGACCGCTTCGCGCTCGCTGATGACCGGCATCAGTTTCAACTGCATGTCGATGACGATGAGGAAGGCGTCGGCGCGATGGAGTCTCGGCATGGGCGAAAACACTACACGAATCGCGCCGCAGGTAAACTTCGCGCGTGTCCGCGATCTTTGGCCGCCTCTTTCAGCTGATCGGAATGATCATCCTTCCGATCGGCCTGCTCACCGGATTGCTGAAAGACAACGTCGCGCTGGAAGTGCGCCTCCTCTTCATCGGCGGCGCGATTTTTGTGGTGGGATGGTTGATGGCGAAGAAGACGGGTTGACTGTCATCCTGAGCCGCCGCAGGAC
>JBAVBF010000669.1:0-3156 GCA_049586115.1 Thermoanaerobaculia bacterium
CCCCTGGGCTTCATCAAAGACGCCGTGAAACGCGGCAGGCAAGTCAGCCACCAGATTCTGCGTTTCGCCAATCCGGCCGTACCGCAACGGATGGCACTGGACCTCGGCGAATGGATGCGCAACTTCAGCGAGGAAGCCCGCCTGCTCCTTCGCGATCGAATTCTCGAGGTCGGACCCACCGAACCGTTCGTGCTCAAAGCCGACCCCGAACAGATCTCGCAGGTGATGCTGAATCTCGTCGGTAACGCACGCGATGCCTCACCTCCCGGCACGGCGGTCACGATCAGCGTGGTCCGGGCGGATTCGGTGCCGTTTCTCTGCGAGCGCCTGACGCAGCCGGATCAATTCGCCGCCATGTTCGTTCGCGATCGGGGAACGGGCATCGAGCCCCAGGTTCTCGATCACATCTTCGAGCCGCTGTTCACGACCAAACAAAGCGGCGGAACGGGCCTCGGATTGGCCGTCGTGCAGCAGATCGTCACCGAGCACGGCGGCCAGATACACGTCGATAGCAAGGCGGGCGCGGGATCGACGTTCTACGTCGCGTTGCCGCTGGAGCCGCCTGAGTTCGCCCTTCCCGAAAGCGGCGGAGAGACGTTCACCACGTCTTCCTGAGCGGATGCGCTTCCGTGTTGAAGACGACTGGAGGCGCGGCGAACGCGGTCGGTATGGGAAGCACGCCCAAGTCGCTTAGTCGCGCGTCGCGAAGGAGGCCAAGCCAACCAACGCTGCGGGCCGTGCCCGCTGGCGGAGAGAGAGGGATTCGAACCCTCGGTAGAGCTTTAGGCCCTACGACGGTTTAGCAAACCGTTGGTTTCAGCCACTCACCCATCTCTCCGTGGCGGAACCGTGGTGCCAAATGCACAGCGCAGAATGCGGATCGCAGAGCGCCAATTCCCGGGAGCGTGATCTCGCCGCGACAGCGAGTTATTGCGGAGTTTACTGGCACAGTTCGTGAAGCCGTTTAGCTCGCCTCACGCATGTCGTTACGCAGTTCTTGCGGTATCGATTTTCAACGCGAAGGAGACTCTCATGGCGAATACAAGCAAGCGCGGTTTTGCATCGATGGATGCGAGCAAACAGCGTGAGATTGCGAGCAAAGGCGGACGAGCGGCACATGCAAAAGGGACCGCTCACGAATTCACATCCGATGAAGCGCGCGTCGCAGGACGCAAAGGCGGCGAAGCAGTAAGCCGCGATCGCGCTCACATGTCGGCCATCGGCCGCGAAGGTGGCCACAGCCGCGGACGCACGCGTCAGCCGGGAGTGAGCGGCGACGCAGGCTCGATGGACACCGAACGTCAGAATTACATCGGCCACGGCAGCGACCGCGGCACGTTCGAGGAATCGAACCGCAATCCGTCGCCGTCATCGCGCCAGGAAAGCAGCAACGATTTCCGCGACAACAACAACGCCAATCGCGGCTCGTTCTGAGTGCGTAGGTTGCGCCTGGCCTCCAACGAAGTGTTCGTTGCATCCGAGAGTGCAGGCGGAGGCTAGGCCAACCAACGCCGCCCGTCATACGGGCCGTCCCCGGCAGGGATCGAACCTGCGACCCACAGCTTAGAAGGCTGTTGCTCTATCCGACTGAGCTACGGGGACAGAAGAGCGGAAGGGAAATTTGGTCGGGGCGAGAGGATTCGAACCTCCGACCCCCTGCTCCCAAAGCAGGTGCGCTACCAGACTGCGCCACACCCCGACGAGGAACTCCCCACAACAGCGTTCGCGGCGAGCGCGATTCCGTCAGACCGCTTTCGCGCGGTCGATGCGCCGCGCAGGCAGCGCTGACTCCCACTGTTTCGCAGACGGAAGATCGAGCGTGAACTCGAAGACGTGGTTGTGCGCGCGCAGGCGCAACACCTTGCCGGGCACGGTGTGTCCGGTGGCCGTCTCATCGTCATACTCGACTTCCTCGATGACGGAGAGATCGATGGACGCCTGCAGATCGCGGTTCTCGTAGTTGATCGAATCCGTCGTCAGCGCCAGCGCAACCGGGATCTGCTCCATCCCTTCGAGCAGGCACGCGCGGCTGCAGACGCGCGAAGCCGCTTTGTGCTTCGCGAGAACTTCTTCGACGTGATCTTTGCTGCGCTGCCGGAAGTAGAACCAGATGAGGATCGCCAGAACGACGACACCAATGACCGTGATGGTTTCGAGCTGAGTCATTCGTCAACCTCCTGTGGTCGCGCTCTTCGTGACGGAAAAAAGCGTACCCCTTTTTGACCGGTTCGTCACGTCTTTGTCTTCGAAATGATTTAGCGGACCGATCCGGCGATTGCATTAGTGATCGGCGGGCGGCTTCGGCTTGGCAGCGGCCGGCTTGGCCGGCGCGATCGTCAGATTTGGATCGACCGCGATGTGAGCGGGTGGCTCGACGACGATCACGCCGAGGGCCTTCAGCGCCTGTTGGGCCTCCGTGCCGGCGGTTGGCGCGACGCAGCGCTCGTCCCACAATTTCCTGTACAGATCGATGGCGCCTTGTTTGTCGCCGTTGACTACGCGCTTCCTTGCCTCGCTCACCATCGCGTACATCGCTTCCCCTCGGCTGTCGAACTCGTCCCGCACCATCTTCTCCACCGAAGCGATCGCCAAGCGTCCGCCAACGCCCTCGACGCGGCGAAGGACGATGCCCTTTGCATCGGCAAGGACGGCTGCCGGAAGCTTTCCCGCTTCCTCGAATTTCTCGATCGTCACGCGATCCTCCGGCAGAACGATCTCGAAGGTAAGGCAGCGGTCGGCGTCGCGCACGAGCTCCTCTTAGCTCAGCAGCGGAGAACGTTCGGTCTCGTTCGAAGACGCAGGCAACCAGTAGAGAACCAGAGGCGCGTCGAGCAGCGCTCCGCCTCGTTCGAGAAAGTGCCACGGAACCAGGCGTTCGTAAGGATCACCGGTGCCGGGACCGGATCGCGCACCGCCCCGTCGGGACTGGGCAAACGCATGCAGCGGAAGGAGCAGCAAACCTGAAGCGATGACGGCCGTGGTGCGGGCGGAGATCTTCCGGCGAAGGGACATGGACATGAGCATAGGACGACTCCGGAGCTCGAACGTTTCCGCCGCCCAACTTCGGCGTTAACCCGGCGTCTAATTCTCCGTACAAGGCAGGAGCAACTCGGAGAAACTGCATGCGGAAGCTATGGAAAACATTGTTCATTCTGG
>JBAVBF010000670.1:0-5061 GCA_049586115.1 Thermoanaerobaculia bacterium
CGTCGACAACCCGGTCGAGACGCGGCAGGACGTCATCGACACGCTCGAGCTCATCTATCGCTTGAAGAAACCGTTCACGCTGAACATCTTCTCCCTGCGCGTGATCCCGAACACGTCGCTCGAGCAGCAGATGATCGCAGAAGGGTTCGACGTCGAGCAGATCAACGAGAACTACACCGCGCTGCGGCCGACGTGGGCAAACGTCCTGCTGTACGTGCTGATGGTGTGGACGCCGCCGCGGAAGATGTTCGACCGCTGGTTGTCGAAAGTCCGCGCGTACAACGAGCCGCAGAAGTCATATCCGATCCTCATCCTCCTGGCGCGCATCCCGTGGCTGATCCAGCAGGGACTGCGTCATCTCAAGCACGGCGAGTTCTCGGTCATCACCGGCTATCCCGGCTACATCCTCTGGCGCATCGGCGCGTTGAAGATGATGAAGAAGATCTTCAGCCGCAAGTTGGTGCTGTCCGCGGAAAAGTGGGCCGGCCGCATCGCTCCTGACGCGGCTGCCTGACGCCGCCACTCCGCACGACGATCCTGTTTCGTTGCACTGCGGGCAACCAGCAGGGAAGCGCCGGCAAGGGCAAATCGGTTCATCTGATAATATGCAAGCCCTCATGGTAGGCAATCGAATCCGCTTAGCACGCCAGTCGCGAAACCTTTCGCTCACCGAGTTGGCTGGCAGTGCGGAGATCAGCGCCGCCACCCTTTCCCGCATCGAGCGCGACAAGCAGAATCTCGATCTCGGCCTCTTCCTGACCTTGACTCGCATCCTCAAGCTGACGCCGCACGAAGTCCTCGGCGACACCATTAACGAGGAAGGAGTCGATCCGCTCGTCCGCGCGATCAGCGGCATGCAAACCGGCGAACGCGCCCAACTCTGGCGCTCGCTGGCGGCCGAACGGAAGACGCACCGCATCCGCAAAGCCGACGGACGCGGCGTTGCCAACGAGGTCGAAGAACTGCTCGCGCAGGTCGACTTCATCCGCGGCGAAATCGAGTCGGTACAGAAGCGTTTGCGCCGGCGGTAAGCCTGAAGAAACGCGACAAAGCGACGAAGATCGGCGACATCCTCGATCGCCTCTACCCCGAGCCTCCGATCCCGCTCGAACATAAGGATCCATTCACGTTGCTCGTGGCGGTGGTGCTCTCCGCGCAGACGACCGACGTGCAGGTGAACAAGGTCACGCCGGCGCTCTTCGCGCGCGCGCCGACCCCGCAGAAACTGGCGGCGATGAGCGAGAGCGAGATTCTGTCGATCATCCGAAGCTGTGGCCTCGCGCCGGGGAAGGCGCGCAACATCCGCAAGCTTGCGCAGACGATCGCCGGCGAGCACGGCGGACATGTTCCGAACGATATCGAGGCGCTGGAAAAGTTGCCCGGAGTCGGACACAAAACGGCGAGCGTTGTGGTGTCGCAGGCGTTCGGGGAACCGGCGTTCGCGGTCGATACGCACATCCACCGGCTGGCGTGGCGCTGGGGATTGTCCTCGGGGAAAAACGTCGAGCAGACCGAGCGCGACCTGAAGAAGCTCTTTCCGCGCGAAGAGTGGGCGAAGCGGCATCTGCAGATCATCTATTTCGGCCGCGAGTACTGCCCGGCGCGCAATCACGACTTCGAGAAGTGCCCGATCTGTTCGTGGGCGGCGCCGAAGTCGCGTCGCTCGTAGTGCAGTCGACGTAACGCCGCCGGCGGTCCAGCCGTCGAGCCGACGGCGCTACGGAGTAAACAAAACAGGCTTCCGCGTTCCGCCACCCAACCACCCGATGCGTTCCACCCTCTGCATCCTTTTCTTCGCCGTCTCGGCGCATGCGGCTGTCCGCGCGGACGACGCCGGACAGTTCGAAGTCCGCCGCGCGCCAGCCTGGATCGATCCGGTTTCTGTCGATGCGCCTGCCGCAAGTAATAACGTCCGTTCCGGCATCGAAGGGCTGCTCGAAGATCATCAGGTCCGCGTCGCCGGAGCGAAGGTCGACGAGTACTTTCGCCGCGTGCGCCAGGTCGTGACCTCGGCCGGCGTGCAGAACGCCTCGGAGGTCAGCATCGACTTCGATCCGTCGTTTCAACGGCTGGTGATTCACGATGTCGTCGTCATTCGCGCCGGCAAGCGGATCGACGAACTGGCGCGCGACGAAGTGCGCATCATCGAGAAGGAGTCGGACGCCGACGAGAGCATCTACGACGGCCAGCTGACGGCGCTGCTGTTTCTCAAGGACGTGCGGCCGGGCGACATCCTCGACTACTCCTGGTCGCTGGAAGGCTCGAACCCGCTCCTCGGTGGCCGTTACGCCGACGAATTCGATTTCAGCGCCAGCGTTCCGACGCGGCTGATGCGTCATCGGCTGGTCTGGCCGAAAGGACGACCGCTGCACGTCAGCAAGCCGGCGCAGATTGCAGGCGACGCGTGGATCTGGGAGCGGCGCAACGTTGCCGCGACCGATGCGGAGGATGCCACGCCGGAGTGGTACGAACCGTCGGAAGTCGTGCAGGTGACGGAGTACGGCTCGTGGAGAGAAGTCGCGCAGTGGGCGAACGCGCTTTTTCAGCTCGATGATGCCTCGCGCCGCACCGTCGCCGGAATCGCGGACGACATCGGCAAATCGAATCGGACGCGCGACGCGCAAGTCGTCGCCGCCATCCGTTTTGTGCAGGACGACATCCGCTACCTCGGCATCGAGATGGGACGCGGCTCGCACGAACCGCGGCAGCCGGCGGTGGTGATGAGCCAGCGTTACGGCGACTGCAAGGACAAGGCGCTCTTCCTGGCCGCGCTCCTGCGCGCGCTCGGCGTCGAGGCGTATCCCGCGCTCGTCAACACCAAGCTGCGCCGACACCTCGACGATTTTCTTCCCTCTCCCTTTCTCTTCGACCACGTCATCACGCAAGTCATCGACGGCGGCAAGACCTACTGGATCGACGGCACGCTCTCCGACCAGGGCGGTACGCTTGCGACGATCGACACGCCGAGCGACGAGCGAGCGCTGATCGTCCGGCCGCAGACGGACGCGCTGGCGAAGATCGTCGTGCAGAGTCACGGCAGCATCGCCGTCGAAGAGATCATCAGCAGCGACAAACAGCAGATGACGCTCGACGTGACGTCGACGTACAGCGGCCGCGACGCCGACGACATGCGCGCCGAACTCTCCGGCCAGTCGCTCGCCGACGTGGCCAAAACGCATCTCAACCGCTACGCCGCCGACCATCCGCGTATCGCGGCGCTCGGCGCGCCTTCGATCGACGACGACCGTGCGCGCAACGTGATCGTTCTTCGCGAGCGCTACGCCATTCGCGATCTCTGGACGAACGGTTCGTGGACGTACTACCCGCGCGCCATCGAGCAGCATCTGACGCGTCCCGATACGCTCGTCCGCTCGATGCCGCTGTCCGTCGACTATCCGCGCAACGTCACCGAACGGCTGATCGTCCGCGGGGGAGCCAACGCACAGGTCGAGGACGATGACAGCGTCGTCGCCAGTCCGGCGCTCCATTACGAACAGCACGTCGTCCGCGGCCGCGATCTCGTCATCACGACCACGCTTCGCGCGATGAAAGACTCGGTGTCCGTCGCCGAGGTTCCCGATCACCTGGCGGCGGTGAACGAGATGCACGATGCGCTCGCCGTCCCGCTCGAACCGGCAAAGAAATCGGTCACGCCGCGCGCTGCCGAACTTGGCGGCGGCGTGATCGTGATCGGCGTTGTGGCCGCGCTCGCCATAAGACGACGGCGGGGAATGGGAAGTGGGAGGTAGGAAGTGAACGGGTGGTCTTTTTCCCACTCCCCACCCCAACTCCCCGCGCCCACTGGAAATAGGTCCTTAGGCGTCAATGTTTTTCCCGGTCTGGCGTGACTGGTCTGTACGCGAGCCGTTGAGTGACGATCGTCGCCTCCGCGGGATCTCAGGCAGCATCACGAAACATCGGCAACAAATCAAAGGAGAGTCTCAAGAATGCGTAGCACCGGTACTGTTAAGTGGTTCAACGATGCGAAGGGCTTCGGCTTTATCACCACCGAGGGCGGCGAGGACGTGTTCGTGCACTTCTCGGCCATCCAGTCGAAGGGTTTCCGTTCACTGGCCGAAGGCTCCACGGTCGAGTTCGATCTCGTCCAGGGTCCGAAGGGTCTCCAGGCCGCGAACGTCACCATCCCGCAATAAGCGTACAGACAGCAGTGCACGAGAAGGGCGGCCATTGGCCGTCCTTTTCATTTCAGGGCGCAAGACGCTCGCCCGGCCGCGGCGGTTTTCCGACGTCGTTGAAATCGCGCATGTAGACGAGAAGGCCGTAGTCAGCCTGATTGCGCGAGAAGCCGGCCACGAGCTGTTCGTTGTAGCGGTCGATGACGAAGTCGAACGGATCGCTCGGATCGGTATCGGCCACCTGCATATTGGCGTCGACCATCAGCAGTTTCCCCATCCGCAGCGTGCCGCCGCGATACAGCATGGTGTTCTTCTCCTCGGGATGCGGAAGGACGAGCTCCGGAAGGTGGCGTCCGGCGTCGAAGACTTGAATCAACTCATCACCTTCGACACGCGCTGCGATGAGAGTCAGTTCCACTTTCGGCGGCGGCAGCGCGCGGTTCGGGTCGATCAGCAGGTCGTTCCCCTCGGCAGAAATGCCGCGCTCCTTCGGCAGCGTCAGCATCTTCTGCATGGTCATCCCGACGGCTTTGAGCAGCCCGAGTCCGTTGATCCCGCAGATCTCGAGCTTGGTCGGATGGATGCGCAGCAAGCCGTTCGAGACCGAGACATCCGCGAACATCGTGAACGGGATATCGACGACTTTGTGGATGATGCCGCTCTGTTTGAGCTGCTTCCCAGCCATCTCCGCATGCAGGTTGCGCAGCGGCGGATCGGGATATCCGAAGACGTAGCGATTCATCAGGACGTCGAGGCCGGCGCCGCTCAACCCGATCGTGCCTGTGTCGACCTTCATCACGAACGAGAGCTTGTTGTCGAAGTTCAGCGGCGCGCCTGGCGTGTTGGAAACGAGCTCGCCGCGCATCGAATGGATGTCGAGGTACAGATCCTCATCGATGTGAAACCACACGTTGCGCATCAGCGC
>JBAVBF010000671.1:0-1811 GCA_049586115.1 Thermoanaerobaculia bacterium
CGACTGCGCGGAGGCCACATCGTCGCGCCGGAGCGCCACGATGCCGAGGTTCTGCAACGCCGGCGCGTTGTTCGGATCAAGTTGCAGCACGCGATTGAATTGCCGCGTGGCCTCATCCACTTTGCCTTCGTCGGCCAGCGCGATGCCGTACGCGTTGAGCGCATCCGGATCACTCCCCGACGCCAGCGGCGCCAGAATCTGCACGGCCTCGGCGGTCTTGCCGCTTTCGGTGAGCAGCAGCCCGAGTTGCACGCGCAGGCCGTCGTTCTGGCCGTGACCGATCGCTGCGCGCAGGTTTTCGATCGCGCCCGGCACGTTCTCGCTCTGTTGCAAAACGAACGCGAGCAGTTCGCGGCCAGCCGCCATCTCCGGACGCGCGGCCACGACTTCTTTCGCCAGCGTCAGCGCGCGCGGCACATCGTGCCGTTCGTACGCGTCGATGACGTCGTGCATCTTGTTGTCGAGTGCGACGAGGTTCTTCGGATCGTCGGCAGCGGTGTATGTCGATTTCCCGGCGTCGGTCCCGCTGACATAGCCGAGGCTTCGCAGTCGCGCCATCTCCTCGGACGAAACCTTCCGGCCGGCGGTGACGGTCGCCTGCATCCTCGCGAGAAGCTGCCGCGCCTCGTCGGCGTCGCGTCTTCGCTCGGCGCGAAGGTTGGTCACCTCGCGCGGATCGCGCGGCAGGTCGTACAGCTCGGCAACCGGCAGTTCGATGTACTTTTCGCCGCGATGAATGACGCCGGTCAACGGCGCCCATCCACGATTCAACGATGCGGAGAGCGCCTCGAAGTACGCATCGCGCGGCTCGATCTTTCCGAGTAGCGATGCGCCGCGAAGCACAGCCGGCTTCGCAATCGACAGGGCATCGAGCACGGTCGGAACGATATCGACGTGACGCACGTACGCCGGCTCGACGCGATGCCTGAGACCAGGCGCACGAACGATCAGCGGAATCTTCAGCGTGGACTCATACGCGAAGAGACCGTGCGTCAATTCGCCGTGGTCGCCGCGCGCTTCACCGTGATCCGCGGTGACGATCACGAGAGCAGTCGGATCGGCGTTGATGATCGGCGCGAGCTGCGCGTCGAGTGCGTGATCGACCGCCGCGACCTCGCCGAGGTACGGATCGGACGCGTACTCGGAAGCGAACGGCTCGGGCGGACGATACGGCGCATGCGCATCGTAAAGATGCACCCACAGAAATCGCGGCTTCCCCTGATTCGCACTCCACCATTTCGCGGCCGCATCGAGCACCGCGCTCGCCGGCCGCTCCTGATTGCTGAAATCGAGCGAGGCGGCACCTTTGCCGTAGTTGTCGTCGTAGACGTCGAAGCCGGCATTGAGCCCGTAGCGCGCGTCGAGCGGGTACGCTCCGATGAACGCGCCGGTCGTATAGCCCGCGCGGCGCAGCATCGTGCCCAACGTCTCATTCTTCGTATCGAGCTTGAACCCGGCATTGTCGTGAACGCCGTGCTGATACGGATACAAACCGGTCAATATGTTGACGTGCGACGGCAACGTGACGACGTTGTGCGCGTGCGCGTTCGTGAAGACAATGCCGTCCGCCGCAAGCCGGTCGAGAAATGGCGTCTTCACGCGCGTGTTGCCGGCGTAGCCGACAGCATCGGCGCGCAGCGTATCGATCGTGACGAGGATGACGTCTGGTTTGCCATGCAGCGGCACTATTGACTCGTGATGACAAGCGAGGATTGCCAGCGTAGCGAGTGCAAGGGAGAGACGACGCATTGATTCGACGAAGGATACATGCCGCACCTGTCATCCTGAGCCGCCGAAGGACGGTCGAAGGA